>CAXNNN010000021.1:0-17654 GCA_964203095.1 Verrucomicrobiaceae bacterium
AACCTCTTCGCCAGTGAACCGCTGTTGCAGAAGCCCGTGCAGATGAACTGGGATGCCCAGGGCCGCCTCTGGGTCGTCAGCAGCACCACCTATCCGCACATCAAGCCCGGCGAGGAAGCCAAGGACCAAATCGTGGTGCTCGAAGACACGAACCACGATGGCACAGCGGATAAGTCCACGGTCTTCGCCGAAGGCCTGCACATTCCTACCGCGGTGATCCCCGGCGACGGCGGCGCGTATGCGGCGAACTCGACCGAGGTGCTCTTCCTGAAGGACACGAACGGCGACCTGAAGGCCGACGAGCGCACCATCATCCTCAGCGGCTTCGGCACGGAAGACACGCATCACCTGCTGCACACCATGCGCTTCGGTCCTGAAGGCCTGCTCTACTTTTTGCAGTCGATCTACATTCACAGCCATGTGGAGACGCCTCACGGGGTGCGCCGTCTGATGGGCGGTGGTGTGTGGGAGTTCCGCCCCGAAACCCGTCGCCTGGAAATCATTAGCAAAGGTCTGATCAATCCCTGGGGCTTTGAGTTCGACCGCTGGGGCCAGTCCTTCGCCGCCGATGGCGCCGGCAGCGAGGGCGTGAATTTCATCTTCCCGGGCAGCGTGTTCGCCACTTCCCCAGGAGCCAAGCGCGTGCTCAAAGGCATGTCCCCCGGCCAGCCCAAGCACAGCGGCCAGGAGATCATTGATGACCCGTATTGGCCCAGCGACTGGCAGGGCAGCGTCTTGCAGAACGACTTCCGCGGCGGTCGCGTCAATCGCTTCAAGCTCACGCCCAACGGCAGCAGCTACATCGCGAAACAAGAGAGCGACGTGTTGGCGAGCAACCACGGTGCCTTCCGCCCCATCGACATCAAGATTGGCCCTGATGGCGCGCTCTACATCGCTGACTGGTATAACCCGATCATCCAGCACGGCGAGGTCGATTTCCGTGATCCACGCCGCGACCATACACATGGCCGCATCTGGCGCGTGACGCTCAAAGGCAAACCCACAGAAGCCGTGCCGCAGATCGTGGGCAAGCCGGTGCCCGAGCTGCTGGAAATGCTGAAGTCACCACGCAAATACGTCCGCCACTTCGCCAAGCGCGAACTCCGCGACCAGGGCGCGACAGCGGTGCTGCCTGCGCTCAACACTTGGGTCGATGCGCTGGACAAGGCCTCGCCCGATTACGATCATGATCTGCTCGAAGCCGCCTGGACCTGCGAGTGCGTGAACAAGTTCAGCCCCAAGCTCTGGCGCAGCGTCTGGGCCTCCAATGACTACCGTGCCCGTGCAGCCGCCCTGCGCATCCTTTCGCATCGCTGGCGCGAACTGCCGGACGCGATGGACATCCTGAAGAAGGCCATCGCCGATGAAAATGCTCAGGTCCGCCTGTGGGCTGTGGCCGTGCTCAGCGACATGCGACAGGCAGCATCCTTCGAAGTCGCCCTTCGCGCGCTGGACATGCCCATGGACGAGAGCCTCGACTTCCTGCTGGAACTCACCGCCCGCGAGCAGGCCAGTGTCTGGCTTCCTCTGCTCATCAAAGGCGAGTTCAAGCTGACCCATCCCAAGCACCTCGTCTATGCACTGAAGAGCACCGGCCGCAGCGACGCGCTGCCGCCGCTTTTCGCCGCGCTCAAGTCTGGCAAGCTCTCGCCTGAAGATAGCGCCGCCGTGCTCACCGTCGCTGGCGATGCCGCCGACGCTGCCCAGGCCAAGGAGATGGTGGACATGGTCAACGACCCCGCCATGAGCGCGCAAGTCGTCGGCTTGCTGGAAGCCCTGATGAAGGCCGCCAGCACACGCGGCGTGAAACCTGAAGGCGCGGAGGCCATTGTGACTGCCTGGTTGACCAATCCCAAGACCGAGATCGTCCACCGCGCCACCTTCCTAGCCGGTTACTGGAAGGTGGAAAGCACTCGCGATACGCTGGTCGGCTTGCTCACCCATGCGCCCACCATTGCCCCGATCAAAGACGGCGCACTGCGCGGCCTGACTGCCCTCGGCGGCACCAAGACCCGTGACTTGTTCGACAAGCTCTTCCGCGAAAGCACCGACCTCGGCCTGAAAGCCCTGTGCATCGACGGCCTCACCGCCGTCGGCCCGCAAATCGCCGCCAAGCGCGCTGTCGAGTTCCTGTCCACCGCCAAGACCACCAGCGAAGCCACGCCCGTGCTGAATGCCTTCCTCAAGAACAAGCAACTGCCGAACACGCTGGCCAAAGAACTCGCCGGCAAAACCATCCCGGAAGCTATCGCCGTGGAAGGCATCCGCATGGTCACCACGCGCGGCATTCAAGGTCCCCTGGCCGATGCCTTGAAGGCAGCCGGTGGCGTGAAGCAAATGGATCAAGCGCTGACGCCCGAGGCGATGGGTGCGCTGGTCGAACGGGTAAAGGCTGAAGGCGATCCTGCACGCGGTGAACTGGTCTATCGCCGTCAGCAACTGCTCTGCGCCAGCTGCCATGCCATCGGCGATGCCGGGGGCGTAATTGGCCCAAACCTCGTCAGCATTGGTGCCAGCGCGCCGGTCGATTACCTCATCGAGAGCCTGCTCAACCCCAGCTCCAAGATCAAAGAAGGCTACCACATGGTCATCGTCACGCAGAAGGACGGCCAGGTCATCAGCGGTGGCCTTGCTCAAGACGGGACCGATGAAATCATCATCCGCGATCCCGCGAACCAAATGCACAAGATCGCCAAGGCCAACATCGCCAACCGCGTCATGAGCCCCGCCAGTATGATGCCGCCCGGCCTCACCGCCAGCCTGCGCCAAGATGAATTCATCGACTTGGTCAGCTTCCTCAGCCGCCTCGGCAAAGAGGGAGCCTACAAGATCGCGCCCAACAAGTATGTGCGGACATGGAAGACCATGGGCGTCATGGAGCAGGCGACCATCGATCAGGTGCGCCACACTGGCCTGCCCTTGCTGAATGACACAACTCAGCCCTTCCCCTGGACCCTGACCTACAGCACCGTCGATGGCAATCTGCCGCTAATGGAGCTGCCCGTGCCGGTGAAAATGTATCCTTGGTTCCCCCGCATCGCGCAGTTCGGCTTGAAGCTCACGGCAGATGGCAAGATCAAGCTCGGCCTCAGCGAGACCAAGGGCGTCGTCGTGGTCGTGGACCAGAATGAATTGAAGGAACTCAAGCCCGAGCTGGAACTCGACCTGAAAGCCGGCGGCCACCGTGTCACCGTCCTCGTCACTCGCGACGCCGGCGAACTGAAGACCTTCCGCGTGGAGTTGCTCGATGGGGCAGCGGTGCTCGAGTGAGGCATTGAGCGCCCTTGAACCAGTTGCACCCTACATCGCGGAGCCATAGTTTCTACCCATGAGCGCTGCCGTTGCCCATCTCTTGAGTGAAGCGATGCTTTTGCCATCCGACTGTCGCACGGAGTTGGTGGAGGCCATTTTAGAGCAGTCAGCTCCTGGGGAACAGTTCCTCGCGGAGCAGATGAAGATGATCGCTGGCCGCATGGAAAAGGTCCGTGCGGGAGCCTCAACTTTGATCCCTGCCGACGAAGCTCATGACCTAGTGCTCGGATCATTAGGTTTGCGATCATGACAACCACCTTCGAGGCAGAAGCCTTGGCGGAGTATCATGAGGCGGCGCAGTATTCGGAGGATCGATTCGGGCTGGGGCGTCAATTCGTTGCCGCCGTGCAATCTGCCTTAGCCACCATTGAAAAGACACCGGACAGGTTTCAGCCCGTGGGTCAGGGGATTCGTGTCTTTCGCATGAAACGATTCCCGTTCTAGCTTTTCTACCATTTCGACGCTGAGCAGGAGGCCATCGTTGTTCATGCCGTGGCCCACCACAGGCGACAGTCTGGCTGCTGGCGAGACCGACTGCCGGAATGAGGGCCAAACACCTCCGTCTTGCGCTATCAGATGGAACGAGCCGTCAGCTAGCCACTACCCCAGTCCCAGGGCCTCGACTTCATCTTCGTCGAGGCCTAGAAAGTGGCCGAGTTCGTGCAGCAGCGTGGTGACGACTTCTTCGCGAAACAGGCGTGGGTCGCCATCAGCTTCGTCCCAGAGGGTATCGAGGAAGAGGGTAATGCGGGGCAGTTCTTCCGCTGACATCGGTTCGCCGTCACCCACGGCGTTGCCCTCGAACAGGCCCAGAAGCCCCTCGTCCACATCATGCGTGGCGAGTAGGATGGCGCAGCGGTTGGCTTCGTCCTTGATGTCCTCCGGCAGGGAGGCGAGCACGCGATGGATTTCTTGACGAGCAAGGCGTTCTTTCAGAGGCAGGCGGGGTTCCATGGGGGAAGGAAAAAGCAAGGAGTGATAGGTGCTTGGTTTGGAGGGTCTTGACTGAACACTAATCACTTAGCACTCAGTTCCTTTCCCTAGCGCTTCATTGGTTTGAGGATGCTTCGCTGGCAGTAGGCACCTGCTCCACCACAGGTCGGCTGCGACAGCTTTTCACGGTCCAGCCGAGCAGCACCAGGGCGAGCACCCCGGCGAGGAGACGGATTTCGAGAGAGGTCAGCATTTGCGCGCGTGGCCAAATTCGGGAGTATGGCGCACTTTTCAAAGCCAAATCCTTCTCATCATGCGCATTCGTCCCTTCCAAGGTCTCGTCCCCGTTCCCCAGCACGCAGCTCAAGTTGCCGCCGTGCCCTACGACGTCGTCAACCGCGAGGAAGCAGCCGCTCTGGCGGAAGGCAATGCCTTGAGCCTGCTGCATGTAGACAGAGCCGAGATCGATTTGCCGAACGAAGTCGATCCCTACAGTGCAGACGTTTACAAGCAGGCGGCCAAAGCGTTCCAAAAGCTGCAAGACGACGGCATTCTCGTGCGCGAATCCGGGCCGAGCATGTATCTCTACAAGCAGACCGTGGGCGGCCACTCGCAGACAGGTCTGGTCACGACCTGCCACGTGGAAGACTACGAGAAGGACGTCATCAAAAAACACGAGAAGACCCGCCAGGACAAGGAAGACGACCGCACAAAGCTGGTCGATACGCTGAGCGCGAATACCGGCCCCATCTTCCTGACTTACCAGTCGAACCTCTCGATCAAAGCGATCATTAGCGGCATTCAGAACGACGGACCACCATTGCATGACTTTACCGCACCCGATGGTGTGCAGCATCAGGTCTGGAAGGTGGGCATGGGCGCGAGCATTGGCTTGCAGTCGTTGTTCGAGTCGAACGTGCCCTGCGCCTACATCGCGGACGGACATCACCGCGCCGCCAGTGCCTTCCGCGTGGGCAAGATGCGCCGCGAGGCGAATCCTTCGGCCACGGGCGACGAGGATTTCAATTGGTTCCTCAGCGTCCTCTTCCCTGGCGACGAGCTGTTCATCCTGCCGTATAACCGTGCGGTCAAAGACCTCAATGGCCTGAGCACGGAAGAGTTCGTCAGCAAGGTCGAGTCCATCTTCAGCCTGAAATACACCACGGCCAAGGACCCGACCAAGACGGGCCAGTGCTGCATGTATCTGAACAACCGCTGGCACATCCTGGAGTGGCAACCCGACGCGAAGGCTACCGCCATCGAGCAGCTCGACGTCAGCATCTTGCAGGATCGCTTGCTCAACCCCGTGCTCGGCATCGACGACCCGCGCACCAGCAAGCGCATCGACTTCATCGGCGGCATCCGTGGCACGGCCGAGCTGGAGAAGCTTGTGGACAGTGGCGATCACGCCGTCGCCTTCAGCATGTTCCCCGTGACGGTGGAGCAACTCATGGCCATCTCCGATGCTGGCCAGATCATGCCGCCGAAGAGCACCTGGTTCGAGCCGAAGCTGCGCAGCGGGCTATTCATTCACACGTTCTAGTCCTGGCCGATGACGTGCAGGGCATGTCATGAGTTCTTCGAAATGCTCCTCCCCTTCTCCATCTACCTGGTCCTCCTGCTCTTGCTGGCGGTGGTCTCGGCTATGGAGACGGCGACCTTCGCCGTGCGGGATGCGCCACAGGCGCTTAGCAAGATCAAAGCGGGTCAGTGGCGGGATGATTTGCAGGCCATCCTGGCCAATCCCTTCCTGCACCTGCACCGCACGCTGCTGGTCTCCGCCGCGCTGAATCTAGCCCTTACCGCGCTGGGCTTGTTCATCATCGTTGGCCCGCTGCGTGAGCTGCATGTGAACCCGTGGTTCGCCGCCATGGGCATCTTTGGCGTCACCGTCTTTGTTGGGGATGTGATCCCGAAGTTCGTGGCCGTGCGCGCCCCGACGAAGGTGCTGTTCTCCACCACCCGCCTGCTACGACCACTGCGCAAGCTGCTCGATCCGCCGGCTCTGTTGGTAGAGCGCGCCGCCGACCGCATCCTGCGCATGTTCGTACCCCGGCACATGAAGTCACGCCAGCCCATCACCCGCGACGAACTGGAGACACTGATCGAAATGCGCCAGGAGCAGGGCACGCTGGACAAGATGGAGGCCGAGATTCTGACCGAGATTCTGGAAGTCACCGAGCTGACCGTGCGCGACTGCATGGTGCCGCGCGTGGACTTGCCCCTGATCGAGGGCAGCGATCCCACCGCTGACATTGTCGACGTGCTAGAGCAGGCGCGCTCGCGCTTCGCCATCATCCACGGCACCACGCCCGACACCGTGCTAGGCATTGTCGATGTCCCGCAGTGGAAGCTGAAGGGCCGCCCCGCGTGGCGCGAGGTGATGAAGCCCGCCATCTTCGTGCCCGAGACCTTCTCCGCGCTGGAAGCCCTGCGCGCGCACCTGAAGGCGGCCAGCGATTGCCTCATCATCCTGGACGAATACGGCGGGCTGGAAGGCATGGTCACGCAGGAGGAACTGGTCGACTGGCTCCTCTACGACGCCGCCCCGTGGCAGGGCGACGAGGCCGAGGTGCGCGAGCTGGGGAACAACCGCTACATGGCCGCAGGCACCGCGCGCATTGATCACCTGGCCGAAGTCATGGATTTGGAAATCGATGCCGGGGGCAACGACACCATCGGCGGCCTCATCTTCACCCACCTCGGCCACCTGCCCAAGGCGGGTGAGCGCGCTAGCCTCCCCGGCATGAACGTGCGCGTGCGCCTTGTGTCCCGGCGTCGCATTCAACAGGTCGAAATCCGGCGCAAAGAATGATCTTCCTCCTGCTCATCATCACGCTCATCCTTTCCTTCCTGCTGTCCGGCATGGAGAGCGCTGTGCTGTCCGTCAGCCGCGTGCGCGTGCGCCACGCGGCCGATGAGGACCCGCGCGCTGCCCAGCTGCTGCCGCTACTGGATGACCGCGAGGGCTTGCTCGGCAGCGTGACGGTGGCCAATCACATGATGAACGTCACCGCCTTCGGCATCATCATCTGGCAGCTCGTCAGAGAACTG
The DNA here is from genome assembly GCA_964203095.1 of Verrucomicrobiaceae bacterium. Classification (GTDB taxonomy): domain Bacteria; phylum Verrucomicrobiota; class Verrucomicrobiia; order Verrucomicrobiales; family Verrucomicrobiaceae; genus JAEUHN01. The sequence goes on from CAXNNN010000021.1 coordinate 7,300, forward strand.
GGGAACGTGGGCTACCTCGTCGGCTTCCTGCTCGCGCTGCCCATCTTCATCGTCGGGCTGGAAGTGCTGCCCAAGACCCTCTTCCGCCGCTACCCCTTCCGCGCCTTGCGCCGCCTGCTGCCGCTGCTGCGCGTGGCCGCCTTCTTCCGCCGCCCCTTCAATGCCGCGATGAAGAGCCTGCCCGACACCTTGCACGACGAGTCCCCCGAGAACGGCGGCAGCAGTCGCGAGGACTTGAAGCGCCTGCTCAGCACCATGGCCGAGCAGAAGCTGCTCAGCGAACCCGCCGCGCACCTTATGCAGCGCGTGCTCAGCTATCGCCGCCACACCGCCGCCAGCGTCATGGTGCCGCTGAGCCAGGTCGTCGCCGTCAGCCCCGAAACCCCAGCCGGAGTCGCCGCCCAGATCGCCTGTCAGAATGGCTTCTCCGCCCTGCCCGTGCTGGGCGAGACCGGCGGCTTCATCGGAGTGTTCAATGCCGTGAACCTCCCCGCCAATGTGCCCCCCGACCGCCTCGTCCGCCAGCACATGCGCCCGATGGAAGAGGTAGACGGCAGCCACAGCGCGCTCAATGTCCTGCAACGCCTGCGCCGCCGCGGCGCCAGCCTAGCGCTCGTGAAAGACGCCCAGCACCTGCCCGCCGGCCTGGTCACCGAAGAGGACCTGATCAAGCCTTTGATGGCTTAGCGTATCAGGATCAGGCGACGGCGAGCGGGAGGCGTCGATGACACGCCAGATGCAATTCGAGCCGTTGCATGCATCCGTTTTGTTCGGCATTGCGGGTGTTGGGTAAAGACTGCGCATCATGGAACTACCAGAAACGCCACCACGGTTTCGCCAATTGCTGCTCGGAGAGATGTGGCTGGTCTCCGTCGCATCCGATGGCCTCGACTGGACACGCCTCAGCAGCCTGAAGACAAAGCGCAATCTCCTCGGGTGTCTCCGGCTGCTGGTAAACGTAGTAGTGCCCACCCTCGTCATTACGTTTGAAGTTCTTCGGGCACAGGTGGGCGCAAAGGTCATGGTCGAGGCATTGGTCATCGACATAGAACCTGCCGGGAACGTTCTGCGGGTAGCGGTGATGAAAATCAGCCATGTTGCAAGGTGTGCGCTAGAAACGCCGAACGAACCGGGTCCGCCGACGGCCAGCGCAAGACGTTGCTGACACGACCAAATAGCCTTCGAGCCGTTGCCTGCATCCGTTTTGTTCGCCCTCTCTCATGGCGAGTCTTTAGATGGGCCTGCGCTGGTCTATGAATCATCACGGTTGCCAACCTCGATCTCGCCAAAAGGAGATTTTACGCGGGCTGTCGCAGGTAGATCCAATGACGTTAAGAACTGTATCAGTCGCTCATAACTCCGCTCCTCTGGAGGATGCAAGACAACATCGGTAACACGCACCGCTTCGCCCAAAGGAGTGAGAATCGTGCCTCCACCCTCGCAAGACCAATGTTCTCCACCCTCTCGCAACAATGCCTCTTCGATCGTGTCTCTGATGTGACTCCGCGCACCATAACTGATGAAGGCAACCATCGGCCCTGGCCCCTTGAGTTCCACAGCTCGACCCCTCACCACGAAGCGAGACGCTGCATAAATGAGACAGCCGACTGCAAACGCCCAGCCACCGTAGGAAATCAGGTTTCGGTATGGCTGCATCACAGGCAGCTTTAGCAATACGAACAGAAGAACGGCGGGCAGTGCCCACTTAAGATAGGAATAGCGGTTGCGGGGCATTCTTGGCGACTCGGAGGCCCTTGTTCGTTGGGCGGATAGTTGCTTTTGCGGGTTCAGTCCTAGCGCCTTTATCGCTGGCTGATGGGTTGGCTTCTTGGGCAGCGAATACGGATGGGGCGGCACGGAGGTAAATGGTTTGTTAGTTCCAACAAGCACGCCGGCAATCCCTCTCCTGGCGGACTGTTCCGGCGGCACGGCGGCCTACACGGGCCGTTCGATGGTCACCCAATCCGATCCCGACTCGTGGCCATCTGCGGTGATGCCGACCAGGCGGAAGTGGGCTTTCGCGCCGGGGACGGTGAGGCCGTAGGTGGTGCTCAGGGTGAGCGGCTCGCCCAGGTCGAACTCGGCCACCACCGATTCGTCCTCCACGCTTGGGTCCTCCGTCACGCTGGCGCGGATCTGGTGGCGCACCACCGTGCTGCTGGTGGAGGCGGTGCCGGTGAGCGATGCGCTGGTGCTGGCCGCCACCCATTGGCCGCTCAGCGCGCCTGGTTCTGGCGTGCCCGTGGCGCTGTCTGTCAGCGCTGGGAGCGTCTCCACAATGGCTGAGCCTGCGGGGAATGTGGCCTGGATTTTCAGGCGGTAAACACGGAGCACGGGGTAGATCTCATCCTGCGCATCATTGCGGCGGCCGCGTTGCAGGGCGGCCTCCTGCTCCCGCTCCTCCACCAGGTTCCACTGGGCCACCAGCGCATCAAAGGCCGTGCTGAACTGCGCCAGCGTCATGCCGCCCTCCAAAATCAGCGCGGGGCGTGGCGGCGTCTGCGCGGCGCGCCACGCATTCAGCGTGGTCCACAGCAGGCGCGTGCGGCGCAGCGGCCCCTGGAACTTATCCCGCCCGTCGCTCACATTCGGGGCCACTTCCAGCGCCCGCTCGTAGGTCGTTCCGCCGTGGTCGGAGCGCACCTTCCGGTTGAATTTGATCACCGCCGTCTGCAAGGCCGCCTTCTGTTGCTGGAGCGTGCCGTAGCCCAGATTGATCTCCAGCAGCACTGCCTCCAGCGCGTCCCGCTGAGCGGTCAGCGTGGTAAAAAGGCCGGACAGCCGCGCCCTGTCCACATCCGCCGTCTGGCCGCACGCCACGGCATCCAGCACGATCAGCTCGTCGATCTCATTGGCATCCTCCCAGTGGTTCAGGAACAGCGGGACTGTCGTGATGTAAGAAGTGGGGCCTGTGATGGGCATAGCAGCAGAGGGTTAAGGGTGAGTATTCCACTAATGGTTTGGCTAAATCAGCGCCAATAATCACTTTATGAGCAAAACGATGATGGGAGACAAGCGAAAAAGGCGCTGATCTGGGCAAAACAACGTGGGTCAACCTTATTAATCCCCATAAAGGAGCCGCCAAGGCGAGTCCGCCAACGCCCTGGCAGCCCGCCCCGGCAGGATGGGGGTGTTTTGCGCCCCAGAGAAGGTGGGGCCACGGGGTTACCCACGAAGAACCGCCCTGTCCGCCACTGGCACAGGGGCCTACGAAGCGCCGAGCGGCGCTGCGGAGGCACCCTGGGGGCAAACGGAGCCCTGGGGGCGGCAGACACCCGACCCGCGACCAGCCTCGCCCCTGCTGGCGCTTCAAAGGGGTGCCCTGCTGCCTGATCTTGGCGGCTGCGAAACTGACCCGAAAGCCTGCAAGCCCCGAAAAGACGATCCATTTCACGAAAACAGGCGTCCATTTGGCAAAATCAGGCATCCATTTCAGGAATGGAGGCATCCATTTGGCAAGACTAGAGGCCCATTTCACCGGGACAGGCATCCATTTCAGGAAACCAGGTGTCTATTTAGGAAAAACAGGCGTCCATTTCACTTGGACAGCTATCTGAGGGTGCGGCCAAGGAGGGGTAGCGGCAGGTAGCCGCCGTCGAAGGGCACAGCGATGCCTAGCGGTGGCTTGGCAGGTCGGGTGGGAGCCGTGTCAATGCACGAGGGCCAGATGACAGCGGCTAGAAGCCGCCGCTCCTGGGGGGAAGTCGGCCTGTTGCTGCGCGAGGGCCAGATGACAGCGGCTGGAAGCCGCCGCTCCTGGGGGAGGACCTGGCGCGCGGGCGCTGATTAACCGGCGGTGGTGGCCGCGGTGCGCCGGCAGAAGGTGCGTGAGGTGTGGTCGACGTAGATGAATTGGACGTCGTCGGGGTCTCCGCCGCTCCGCTGGTATCTTTCCATGGGCAGGCCGGTCTTGGAGCTGTTGGGGGTGCCGAAATACGCGTGGGTGCAGGTGGCGGCGATGACGGCCAGGCTTACCACGGACAGGACCCAGCCGGGCACCTGCTGATCCAGCCCCATGATGAGGTAGAGCCCGAAGGCGAACCCGAGCAGGGCGGGGATGGTGAAGGGGGCGTAGCGCCGTTCAAACTGGCGGATGCTGGCGGGGTCTTCCTGATAGCCGTCGCGCAGGAGGTCTTCGAGTTGGATGGTTTTCATCTTCTTGCCTGGGTGCCAAAGGGCGGTGCCGAGCGCTGCGGAGACGTCTCCAAGGCTGGGCGCGACTTCATTTTTTCTTGATGCCTGCTAGCCAGATGTGACCGGCACGATAGCCAGCGGGGACTTTGATGTCGGTCTGTAGGCCACCCACCGTGCGGCTGAAGGTAAGGATGAAGTCGACCTGGAGCGTGGGCTCGATCTCCACATCCAGCAAGGTGTTGGGCAGCCGGTAGTGCTCCGGGGCGGCGACGGCGACGAGGTGGGTGATGGTTTCGCCGCCTTGCTTCGGGCCAAGAAAGCCGAAGTAGGGCCCCGCTGCCTCCTGGATGATGCCTTCCTGATCGACGGCGCTGCGGATCCACTCGGAGTCCCCTGCGCGATACGCTTTCTCAAACTGCCTCAGGAACTCGCCAATGCTGACGGTGGGGGCATAGACTTCAGCGCAGACTGGGAGGGCGAGGAACGCGCCGTGAAGCGCGGCGAGGGTGAGAAGGTTCTTCATGGGTGTATCGCCTGCCGAGGTGGGGAGCACGCAGCGGCCTGGGGGACCTTTGCCCCCCGGCCCATAGAGCAGTTCACGGGCGTGGCCTATGGGGCAAAGGTGAATATCTTGTCGCAATGGTGGGCACGGTGGGCGGTGGATAACGGGCGTCTGACTGGAGGGAAGCTAGTGAGAAGCCGCTGCCGCAACGGACGACGCCCTGAGAATGACGCGGACAGCACCTGCCCACGATTTGCTGTTTACTGTTTTCGCCAATCCTGATAGACCACGCTCCGATATTCATCATTCCGATCCATCATGCCTATGAAGCCCAGCCGTTTCCGAATCGTTCTCAGCACCACCGCTGCCGTGCTCGCCCTGCCCTCCCTCCTGCAGGCGGACATTATCATCATGAAGGATGGCAAGAAGTATGAAAGCGCCAACATCTTGTCCGAGACACCGGACTCGTTGACCTTCAAGTATCAGCTCACACCGAAGATCCCAGACACCCGCACGGAGCCGAAGGCGAACATCGCCCAGATCGTGCGCCAGACGCCGCAGGAGTTGGAAATCGTGCCGCTGCGCAAGCTGCTGCCGTCGGCAGATCTGCTGACGGCGGACAAGTATGAGGGCATCATTCAGGACCAGCTGCGCCCCTTCATTGCAAAGTATCCCGGCACCGCCGAGGCGAAGGAGATCGAGGGCATGGTCGCTACCCTCCAGGCCGAGAAGGAAAAGGTCGTGTCGGGCCAGCTCATGATGGAAGGCAAGTGGCTGACCGCTGACGAGGTGAAGCGTGATGTGCACGGCATTGACGCCTACCGCATCCGCTCGGCGATGAATGCCGCCGCCGCCAAGGGCGAGTGGCGTGCAGCGCTGACGGAGTGGGACAAGCTGGTCGCCCGCGAGGACGGCTACGCGGACACTGAGCAGTATGTGAAGGCCATCCCTGAGGCGTCGACCATTCTGGAGAGCTACAAGAAGGAGCTGGAAAAGATGCTGGTGGAGCAGCCGATCCTGCAGAAGCGCCGCGAGGACTCGATCAAAGCCCTGGTGGAGCCCGATCTAAGCCGCACCAAGCGCGCGATCGAGGCCGAACTGGCCGCATTCAAGTCCACCAACGGTATCGAGAAACGCACGAAGGTGCGCTGGCTGTCGGTTTACAAGTATGACGCCAAGTCCATCACGGAAGCACAGAACGACATCGTGGAAGAGATCGCCAAGCTCGTGGTGATCGACACCAACAAGCTGGCCACGGTGAATGAAGGCATCACGGCTGCCCGCCGCTACTTGGCCGACCAGAATGTGGAGCAAGCGGAAGCCGCCCTGGCCCGTATCGCCGCCAGCGCCACTCGCGATTCCTCCAGCGCGATCGGCAAGATCAAGTCCGCCATCACCTCACTGAAGTCTGAGCTGGCCAAGAAGCGCACGAACCAGCGCATGTTCGGTGGCTCCAGTGCCCTGACCGGCAGCTCCGAGGTGGCCAAGGACGACCGCGTGGCCAAGGCCATGGAAGAAGCTGAAAAGGAGAAGGCCGAGAAGAAAGCCGCTGCCGGCACCGCAGGCAAAGGCTTGACCGCAGGCTCCAACAGTAAGGTCTCCACCAGCGACGACGAAAACGCACCAAAAAAGCCCCGCCGCAAGAGTTCCTCCAGCGAGGAAGCCGCACCCGTGGCTGAAGAAGGTGGCATTCAGAAGTATCTGATCTACGGCGGCGCCGCGCTGCTCGCGATCCTGCTGGGCGTCATGTTCCTGGGCAAGAAGAAGAACGACGAGTAAGCCTCGCTAGAAGCCTGTGACTTGAAAGGCGGTGGGTGCTCCCCACCGCCTTTTTTCATGCCTGCATTCCATTTGCCCAATCTGCCCGCCCAGCGGATAGTGCCCGCCCCATGAGCCAGACCCGAACCGCCCAGTGCCACCGCAAGACTGCGGAGACCGACATCCGCATGGAATTGACCGTGGACGGCACTGGTCGTAGCAGCATTGCCACCGGCGTGCCCTTCCTCGACCACATGCTCACCCTGTTCGCCAAGCACGGGCTGTTTGACCTGAACGTCACCGTGAAGGGGGATATTGAAGTCGATTATCACCACACCGTGGAGGACACGGGCATCGTGCTCGGCCAGTGCTTCAAGAACGCGCTGGGCCAGAAGGAAGGCATCCGCCGCTATGGCTGGTGCCTGCTGCCCATGGACGAAACGCTGGCCCGCGTGGTGCTGGACCTGAGCAACCGCCCGCTGCTGGTGTATGTGGTGCCGGAGCGCGTAGACACCATCGGCGTGGCCTTCCACTTCCAGCTCGTGGAGGAGTTCATGCGCGGCTTTGCCACCGCCGTGGGGGCAAACCTGCACATGGACATCCTGCGCGGCAAGGACGCGCACCACATGGCCGAGGCTTTCTTCAAGGGCCTGGCCAAAGCGATGGACCAAGCGACGCAAATCGACCCCCGCATCAGCGGCGTGCTCAGCACCAAGGACATGCTGTGATGAACCTGGGAGTCCTCGACTACGGCGCAGGGAATCTGCGCAGCGTGCTGAATGCCTTCACCGCCATCGACCGCCCGGCCAAGCTCATCGCTGGAGCGGCCGACTTCGAAGGCATCGACACCCTCGTCTTCCCTGGCCAGGGCGCGTTTGGCGACAGCGTGCGCATCCTGAAGCAGAACGACCTGTGGTCTCCGCTCAAAGAATGGCTAGCCGCTGGCAAGCCCTATCTCGGCATCTGCCTGGGCTACCAGCTGCTCTTTGAATCCAGCGAGGAATCGCCCGGCGTGGAAGGCCTCGCCGTGGCCCCAGGTCGCGTGCGCAAGTTTTCCGCTGACCACGGCCTGAAAGTCCCGCACATGGGCTGGAACGAAGCGCAGTGGGAACCCCGCGCCGCTGCGCTCACACCCGGCCTCAGCCCGCACGTTTATTTCGTGCACAGCTACTACCCGGACGTGGAAGACGACACTCTGGTCGCGTGCCGCACCACGTATGGTGCTGACTTCGCCAGTGGCATCATCAAGCCCAATCTGGTCGCCGTGCAGTTCCACCCGGAAAAGAGTCAGGCGACAGGGCTCACCTTACTGCGGAACAGCTTGGCGACGTTTGAGGGGTCCCTTCACTCGTAGTGCGTCCACATCCGCAGCACCTTCACCGTGCGCTCGGTCTCAAAGACCTGGTAGACCAGACGATGCTGAATGTTGATGCGCCTTGAACAAGCACCCGCGAGATCGCCCACCAGCTTTTCATAAGGCGGTGGGTTCTGAAAGGGATTCACTGCGAGAACATCGAGCAACCGCTGTGCCTGAGGTCTCAGTTTGGAGGCTGCGATTCGCTTCGCATCCTTCTGCGCTTGCTTCGTGAAAACTACGGCCCAAGTCACCAGCCTGGATTGCTGGATGTTTTTTCCAGCGGGACGGCCATGCCTTCGCGGATGGACTCGCGCATTCCAGGCATCGAAACCAGATAAAGCGTCTCCTGAATGCTGCGCCAGTCTTCCTCAGAGATCAGCATGGCGTTGGACCGCTTGCCGGTGATCTGAATCGGCTCATGCGACTCGGCTGCTTCGTCAAGGAGCTGGTAAAGCCGGGAGCGAGCTTGCGTGACGGGCAGGGAAGTCATGGCGCAAGCGTGCGGGAAAGCGTCCGCTTTGTCAAGGCGTTACACCGCCCCCTTGATATGCGCCCAGCAATGCACGTGGGGATCGCCGCGGAAATACCAGACCATGTTTGGGCCTTCGATCTGCCAGACATCCCAGACCTTGTCGTCACCCACGTCCTGGTTCTTGTAGAAGGACAGGTGCAGGTGATCGAAGCCGCTAGCCTCGATGAGCTTCATGGCTTCGTCGGCGTCGGGCTTGCGGAAAGGTTTGAGCAAATCAGCGAGCACCAGACGCACGAGGTCCTTCTGATCGGCGGCGAGTTCGGTCATGGGGATGCCCGGCAGGCCGGTGGTCATGCCCGTGAGCTTCACAGTGTCGTTGCCGTCCTCGTCGCGACCATCGCCGAGCAGGGCCATTTCGCGCTGCTTGCCATTGAGGGCTTGGAAGACCTCGTTCGCGCGCTGGGCCTGATACCAGTAAACATTGCCCTCGTGCGAGGGGCCTTCATTGAAGCCCTTCGAGGCGTGACCGTAGAAGATCGGACCGCCAAAGGCCGTGCCCGCGAGTGAATCGCCATCGCAGCGACGTGTACAGTGACGGCCCGTAAAGACGAACTCAAACTTGCCAGTGCCGGGCTCGCCGAAGAGGCCGATGGCTGCGCTTTCAAAGCCGCCCTTGCCGCTATCCTCGCGGAACTGGCGGAGCACTTCGTCGGCATACTCATCGCTGTGCAGGCTGCGGAAGATCTGCTTCACGAGGTCGATCTGATCCGGCTTCAAAAGCTGCCCGATGGGCGTCTTGGTGATGTGCCAGTTGTTGTCCACCTTGGACCGCAGTTCGTGATCAAAACCGAAGCACACCGCTTGGCGTTGCTGCTCGTTCAGGCTGCCGAAAAGCTGCGTGACCAGGGTCTCACCCGTGGCTGCCGGTGCGGCCTGGACAAGCGGCTTGCCCAGCAAACCAGCCGCGAGGGTGCTAGCGCTGCCGAGGATGAAGTCGCGACGAGTATGGATAAGCGGCTGGGTTTTCATGAGGGAGGTGTATCAGAATGCCGCGAATAGGGGAAGATTTTTTCCACAACCGAGGTAGGGCGCTGTATCCCTACAGCGCCGGATACACGGTGGATGACCTCGACAGCGTGCCGTTGTGCTACACCCAGGGCTTCGTCGTCGGCGCTCTGGGGACAGAGCGCCCTGCCCAAGAAGTCGTTTGGCAGCCCGTCTTCGAGTGACACTCGAAGCTACTTCGCCGCCACCTTGAACAGGTTCGTCTTCGTGCGGAAATAGAACTCACCTTCTGCCACCGCTGGCCCGGCAGTGATCTTGTCATCCGCGCCGCCATTGAACTTGTTGGTGGCGATGATCTCGAACTTGTCTGCCGCACGCACGACATTCACCTCGCCGCGATCATTGCCGAAGTAGAGCCGGTCACCCGCGAGCAGCGGTGAAGGCAGGTGCTGGCCTTGCAGGCGGTCTTCCCAGACTTCCTCGCCGGTCTTCGCATTCAGGCAGCTCAAGACACCTCCGCGTGTGATCTGGAAGTAACGATCTCCAACGAGCACCGCGCAGGCCTCGCTGGCATTGCGCTTGTCGCGATCCCAGACCACGTGGCTTTCCAGGATGTTGCCCTGCATCTTCCCATCGGTGCGCACGGCGATGGTGTGGCTGCGCTCGGAACCGGTATTCAGGTAGATCATTCCCGGTGCTTGCAAGGGGCGAACCGCTGCATTGAAGCCGCCATGCGGGATGGTCCACAGTTCCTTGCCCGTGGCGGGATCATAGCCAAAGGCCGCGCGTGAGCCGATGCTGATGAGGTGCTGCTTGCCCTCAATGGTGAACACGGCGGGCGTGTGGTAGGCCTTGCGCATGTCGCCATCTCGGGTGGGCTTGCCTTCCTTGTCCAAGTCGCCGTAGTCGGTGGTGCGGTTGGTCTTCCACACGGTCTTGCCGGTCTTCTTGTCCAGCGCGGTGACGAACTGCTCGTTGATGCCGTCGAAGGTCAAAATGAGCAAGTCGTTCCAGATGATGGGGGACGAGCCAGGGCCACGGAAGTGCAGCACATTGATGTCGCGGCGCTCCCAGACCTTCTCCGCTGTGGCGGGGTCGATGCGAGCGGTGCCATAGGTGCCGAAGTG
>CAXNNN010000022.1:0-17486 GCA_964203095.1 Verrucomicrobiaceae bacterium
CCGGCATAGCTGCCCGCACACGCTTCAATGGTTTCAGCCGAAGCACTTGCACCGCCGTCTGGATTTTGCACAGGCACGTCGGACCGCGCGCGAGATGCACGATGAGGAAGATCAGCACCAATCCCGTCAAACCACCGAAAATGCCCGTAGCGACAGGTGTCTCAAGGTTTGCCAGCAGACCCCACAGCAGTGGCAACAGCAGCAGAACAAGCCAAACGCTTGACCACAAGTAGCTCCGCGTGCGCCCATAGCTGATGCATTGCACCTTGGCGTAATCGATCCGCTTGTAGGTCTCCTTGAAGGTCAGCAAGAAGCCACTGCGCTGGATGTAGAGCAGGTGATCTGGCCCTTCCCACAGCGAATGGCCCAACAGTTTTTGATAGTCAGTGAGGCCTTTTTTCATGACGCAGTGCCATTCGTGAACCAACCAAACCATAGGCCGCAGACCAACAAGACAGCCGCCGTGATTTGTGACAGCCCCAGCAGCAAGCCCACAATCAAGCGCAAGCGGCTACGTGGCACCAGACTGCGGGGCGAGTTCCAATGCCAGAAGCCCAGGAACACCGACGCGGGAGCCGTGATAAATGCCGCCCAGTAAAGCACTAATGTGAACGGCACTAGCGCCGTCGCCAGTGTGATATTGTCCCACAGCAGACGCGAGCCCTGAAAGCCCACGTCCTTGCCCTTCTCCCGCAGATGCTCCAGGCACTTCAGGCACACCGACTTGCTGCCCCATTGCGCCGCCCACACATCCGAAATCAGCACGCCACAGTGGCTGCACTCATGCGTCGCCTTGCGATTGGGGCTGTAAAAGCAAGCCGCCTCGCCTTCACCTGGCGGCTCGATCAGCGGCGGCGGCTTGGGCCTGCCGTCAACCAGCAGCGCAGGCAGGGCAATCACGGCACTGGGCTTGTGGCAGCCCGCGCAGACGACTTCGCTCCCGACCGCCATTTGGGCAGCCGGTAGCACATGATTGCAAAACACGCAGCGAGCGACGGCCATGTCGGGAGCCTCAGCGGTCAGCGGGTGGTGATGACTCGCGTGGAGCAGATGTGATCATGCAGCGCGCGCTTCTCAGAATCGAAGCCAGCGATGATGTAGCCGATGGCGCAGGTGAACTGATTCACCAGCTCAGCGAAACCACGCCCCCAGGACTTGCCGGTGCTAAGCTTGCTGCCGTCGTCATTCACCACCTTCAAGCCCAGCGCCATCTTGCCCCACGTGGCACCATACTTGGCCACCATGATCGCCGGATAGGCAATCTGGAAGCCAAAGGCGAACAGGTAGTAGGCGATCATGAGGATGACGAAGCCCGTAGGCGGTGGCGTGTTGGGGTCCTGGCTGGGCTCGATCGGCACCCCGGCCGCGTAAAGCCCCACACCGAGCAGGCCCATCAGGATGAGGACGAAAAAGATCAGCACCAAATTGTCGATGAACTTCGCCACGAAGCGGATCCAGAAGCCCGCGTAGTTCAGTGCCCCCGGCAGTGCTGGCGACACACCCTCACGCATCTGCTGCACGACCAAGTCCTTTTGCGCCTCGGGCACGGCGAAGCCACCGATCTGCGGGGCAGCAGGCGAGGCCGTGGCCAGAGCTGCGGGCAGCGCCGTGGACAGCGGCTGCCAGTCCCCCATGCCCTCACGCCAGATGAGCGAGCCCGCGCTCAGCGTGCCTTGGCTGGCCAGTTGGAGGATTTCTTGTTCAGAGACGGGGCCGAGTTGCTGGCCGTTCAGCGCATAATACCAGTTCATAGGGAGGGGTGCAGGATAGGGTTGTCAGGAAAATCCTCTCAACGCTCGCTGAAAGGCTGCGTCTTGAGAAGCAAAAAGTGTGCGATTCGATAACCCGATTCAGCAGCGCTCGCTTAGCGAATACTGCAAATGGAGTGGCGAGTCTGTCACCAAAGGGCGCTTCGGGAAACAAGGGGGGAAGGATTAGCCTACCGGCCTCAACTACGAGCTCCGGCTTCACACCCACGTGAGGGTTTTCCTTTGGACAGTCGCCCCATGGGGCTGCTTACTCTGCGGCATTCGCTGAATGAATGCCCGAACCACCATCGCCACCCACAAGCGTGATCTTGAATTGGCGGACTTGGCGGCGGCAGTTTTGGCATCTTCTTCACTGGAGCAGGCGAGGCAGCTCACGCTTCAACTCGCGACGCACTGGCTCGCATCAGACCAAGGGTTTTGGATTCATGAGCCGCGGCACATTCAGCCCATTCTCAATGGCCCGCCGCTGATCATGTCGGCTCAGCCTTTTGATATGGCGGCCTTCGCGATGCCGCTGGTGATCTATCGTCCGCATAATCACATGATGCAGCAGGCGGTGCAGCAGCCCTATGCCGGAGTGATGAGTCCCACGGACTTTGCTAGCCGCCGGGAACTGAGGCTAAATCCCTTCTGGAACGAGGTCAGCCGACCGCTAGGTTCCTCAGAAATGGTGGGCGTGGAGGTGGATCACGGGCCGTCGGAGCGGGGCTCCGTGTATGCACTCGTCCTCGGTCGAGAGATCCGCGAGCACACGAACCGTGAGCGTTATTGGCTGAACCGGCTCTATTTGACGATCCTGCCGCTGATCCAGCATCTGCGCGAGCATCATGCTTCTGAGACGTTGATCCAGATCCCGGGCCTCGGTGATGGGGCTGAAACACTGCCGCTGACTCCTCGTGAACGTGAAGTGCTCCAATGGATGCTGGAAGGGAAGCGGAACAAGGAGATCGCCATCATCTTGCAGTGCTCACACAGCACCATCAAAAAGCACGTGGCAAGCATCCTGAACAAAACACACGCCGAGACACGCACCGCCGCCGTGCGGAGTTACTTGGTGAGCTGAACGAGTTGCGTAGGTGCGGGGCGTGGGCCTTCCGGTCCATAGACACCTAATCGGCGATACTGCATGCTGGTCGCTTAACGGTGGCAGAATGTTCTTTTCTCCTCAGAGACGCAGTGCCTGCCACGCAGACGGCCTCACCCAATTCCATGACCGCGCTACCGGACACCCGACTCGAAGCCAAGGTGATCTTGGTCTTCGCGGCCAGGGCGGAAGAGACAAACCATCCACAATCTGACTCACGATGAAACGCATCACGCACCGCCTCTCCGCCGCCGCACTGGGCATCAGTGCAGCACTTGGGCTACTCATTGCCACGACAGCGTCCGCCACGGACCTATCGACCCTCAAGCTCTTTGGCAAATGGACCGCCACACCCACGCAGTTCAATCTCGGCGACGGGCATAGCTCCACGGCTCTTTCCTCGAAATGGGCTGTCGTCGGTGCTTGGTCGGCGGAGGATCGCGGCGCGGCAGATGAGGGCGCGGTCCAGGTCTTCAATGCGGCCACCGGTGCCTGGGTGCGCAAGCTACTGCCTCCGGGCGTGGCGACAGCGAATCAGTTCTTCGGCTTTGCCCTAGCGCTCAGTGGCGACACCTTGGTTGTCGGTGCACACGGAACCAACGCAGGGCGAGGAAAGATTCACCTCTTCAATTTGGCGACCGGAGCCTTGATTCGCAGCATCCCCAACCCGACCGACGTGCCAGCCGAATACTTTGGGGCCGCTGTGGCCATCAGCGGAGACTTCGTTGTCGCAGGTGCCTACGGTGCCAACACGAACGCGGGGCGGGTGGACGTTTTGAGTCTGAAAACCGGCTCGCTGACGTATTCGATCGTGGCTAGCCCTGCAGTTAGCAATGCCTTGTTTGGCAGCGCCCTCGCCATTGAAGGCAACATCCTGGCGGTCGGCGCGCAGGGAGATAACGCCAACACGGGCAAAGTGCATTTCTATTCCGTGACACTGTTCGGTCACGAGCTGATTCGAACCCTCGTCCCCAGTGGAGCAGCAGCGGGGACCTACGCGGGGGCCTGCCTAGCCATGTTTCAAGGCCGGGTGGCCATCGGCACCAACTACAGCGGCAAGGCCTTCCTCTATGATCTGGCCACGGAGTTCGAACACGCACTCGTGCCTGTGAGTCCGGCGGGAGATGGCACCTTCGGCAATTCAGTGGCCATCAATCATGAGTATGTCGCCGTCGGTCAGCGGTTCGCGACCAGCAACAGTGGTGCGGTGCATTTGTTTAATTCCAGCGGCTTTGAAGAGGACACGATCCCGTCACCTGGCGGGACGACCGACCCACAGAAGTTTGGTGCCTCCGTCTGCTTCGACGGCAACACATTGCTGGCGACCGCACCCGAAGAGAGCACGCAGGAAACCAAGGCTGGTGCGGCCTACCTCATCAAGCCGCTAACCGGCCAGATGAACTATTTCAAAGTAGCCGCCAAGGGCGACTATGCCCCCGGTCTGACCCATGTTAATTTAGGCACTCCTGGCGAGGCTTATATCAATCGCTTCGGCAAGGCAGCATTCATCTCAGGCCTCGCCGGAGCAGGCGTATCGAGCAATGCCAACGGGGCGTTTTGGAACTACGCGGCGGATAGCGTCTCTCGCTTCATCGCGACCGGTTCAGAATGGGGCGGGGGAGTGACCGTGAGTAGTGTTTCACGGATGGTTCTCAACAACACCGATTACCCCTCATGCCAAGTCACGCTCCGTGGCACCGGGATCAATTCTAGCAATAATGCAGCGTTGCTTCTTGGCGGCGGAGCCATTCAGACCGGCAGGTCGTTGTCTGGGATAGGGTTGAGCAGAACGCCTTCTGCCTTTCTGGATCTGGTCCAGTCGCACGCTCCTAGTTCGCTCCTTATCGGCTGTCCGCTGACCCTTCGCGTCGGGTTGGAAGGAGTGACTCTGGCCAGTGATTCAGGCGTCTTGATTCTTGATTCTATCGGACTGCCAACTACGGCTCTGATCACAGAAGGTAGCCCAGCTCCCGTGTCCCTGGGGGGCGGCGTCACGCTCGGTCAGTTCGTGCCCCGCCTCTGTTATGTCAACAGCAACCATTATTACAGCGCCGCACTCACTGGATCGAGTGTCTCGACCGCCAACAATGCCGTGGTGCTTCAACGCACCTCGGCTGGGGTGCAGACCGTTGTCGCACGGAAAGGCGATACGGTAGTCGATCCGGCCGGCGGGCTCGTGTCAGGGGTCACCTATTCGAGCTTCATCGGCGAGGCTTCCAATGATCTCGATACCGCCTTCTACCGTGCCACGGTAACGGGCGCTCCGGGCGCTGGAGTCACCACCGCCAACAACGAAGGCATATGGGCCTATGACTCCGCCTTCGCCATCCGTCGGCTCATGGTGCAGAAAGGCAGTATCCTGTTCACCGACAAGATCGCCCGCATCATCAGCTTCTGGGGCACAGCCAACACAGCCTCAGTGGAGCAGGCCATCGTGCTGGTGCAGCTCTCGGGATCAGGAATCAATGCGAGTAACGACCAAGCCCTCCTGCTGGCCCAGTCTGACATCGGGTCCGTCCGCATCCTCATGCGTGAAGGGGACCTCGCCCAAGGCTGCCCAGGGGCGAGGATCGGCGTCATCAGCCGCGTCGAATCCGACCCCATCTCGCATGGTTACGCCGTGCTCGCCACCCTCACAGGCGCAGCTGTGGGGACGGAGCAGGCGCTCTTTGTCGGCAATGTGGAGCGTGGCGACGCCTCGAGCGGCTTCGCACTGCGCCGCCCCTACCTGCGCCTGCGCAAAGGCCAGCTCTTCGACAACCAGCCGAGTAAGATCAAGTCCATCTCTCTGCCGACGACCAACATGGCCGCCAGCGGAGCCGGAAGCATTGGTCGCGGTCGAGCGATCAGCGGTTCCACCATCGTCTTCACCGTCGAGTTCGACAACGGCGTCCGCCAGGTCATGCAAGGCCCCTCGGACTAAGGCGACGGATAGGCCTAACGCTCGCTATCCTGACTTCCTGCCTCACGCCCCGCGCAGCCACTTCATAAGCTGCTCGGCCCCGCAGGTGATGGAGGTCAGCGACCGCTGCACCTGAATCATCCAGCGCAGGTCTGAGCCCGGCGCAGTCTGATCGACCAGCTTGTCACAGGCCGTCAGCGCCGCATGGAACAAGGGTAGCGATTGCTCCAGGTCGGTCAGCAGGAACTGCCATTGCGAACTCTTTAGCGTGGCGAAGTGCTTCAGCGCATGGCTCAGGTGCGCGGCTAGATCGCCTGCGGTGCTGAGCAAACGAAGCACCGCGGGGCGGGATTGCAGCTCGCCGGGACTCGCCAGTAGCATCTCGAACCGACGCAACTCCAGTGCTAGCTCCGCACTCGCCTGATTGATCAGGGCCAGCGTGCCGTCGTAGGGCGAGGTTACTTCTTGATACGCATCGGGATGACTTTCCATCAGGTTCGCCATGCGACCGCGAGACTGCGGTTGCTCGTCGTTGAAGACATCCTCCGCCATCGTGCCCAGGCCCGTTTCACGCTGACCGCCGAGCAGGAACTGTTTCCGCCGCGCGCGGTTCTGGCGAATCTGTGCTTTCTCTGCCTGCGGCGACAGTCTCCAGCGTGGTGCCGACACCGTTAAATGCAGGTGCCAGCTCTGAATCAGCACGCGCTGCTGGTCACGGTTATACCACTCCAGCATCAGCATGTTTTTCAGCCCCTCAGGCTCTGTGAATGGCCCTGCCTGACGCCGACTGCGCGGCCCCTTCAGCACGCGAT
Organism: Verrucomicrobiaceae bacterium; assembly: GCA_964203095.1. Lineage (GTDB taxonomy): Bacteria > Verrucomicrobiota > Verrucomicrobiia > Verrucomicrobiales > Verrucomicrobiaceae > JAEUHN01. Next base: position 6,568 of record CAXNNN010000022.1, read on the forward strand.
GTGAGGCTGTCATCTGCCCCACATAGCCGAGCTGATGGTCCTCCAGCAGCGCCAGTTGATCCGGGTGCGCCTCGGGGATCGGGTTCTGCAATTCAATCCGACAGCCAGCGATATCGCTCAGGAAATTCCCTGTAAGCTCAATGCGCAAGGGCCGATCCTGCCCCGCCAGGTCTAGCATCCCCGTCACCAGCCCCGGCACTTCGTTCGAGAGGTAACCGCTGATGATTGAGGAATCGAGGCAGAGAAGCATGAGGATGGAATTGTGGAAAATGTAAGGGCCGGTTCCAAACCGCGCAAGGGGGCTGCGGAGGATTTAAGGCACAGCGGCGGCATGGCCCTGGTTTCCTGCCCAAGGCTCCGCTACAAATAACGTGTGCAGCGACCTCGCCATGCTCAACCAAACGCCAACGCAAAAACCCGTTCGCAGCCCGCCCAGAGCGCTCTACACTCCCTCTCCCCATGCCTGCGCTGCCCCTTTCGATTTCCATCATCTCCAAGAACGAGGAGGCGAATTTGCGTCGCTGTCTGGCCAGCGCGGCGGACTTGGCGGCGGAGATTGTCGTGGTGGATTCAGGATCGACGGACAAGACCTGCGACATTGCGCGCGAGTTCGGGGCGCGGGTGCAGCACCAGGACTGGCTGGGGCATCGCGATCAAAAGAACGTGGCGCTGGGCCTTTGCACGCAGCCTTGGGTGCTGGCGCTGGATTGCGATGAAGAGGTGACGCCGGAACTGCGCGCAAGCATCCTGCGCTTCTTCGAGAGCGGCGACTGCGAGGGCTACGACGGGGCGTGGATGAGCCGCCTCACCTTCTTCCTTGGCACTTGGATTCGCCATGGCGACTGGTATCCCGACCGGAAGCTGCGCGTCTTCAAGCGCGAGAAATCCACGTGGGGCGGTAGCCCGGAGCATGACAAGATCGTGCTCGATGGCCCAACGATGCAGCTCAGCGGCGACCTTCGGCACTACTCCTTCAAAGACATCAGCCACTACCTGCAAAAGCACGTGCACTACAGCGATGTCTTTCTGCAACGCGAGCGCGACGCGGGAAAGCGCTTCTCCCTTTTCAAAGTCATCGCACGCCCAGCGTGGCGCTTCTTCCGCGCCTACATCCTGCGCCTCGGCTTTCTGGATGGCTTCCCTGGTCTGTGGATAGCGGGAGCCACGGCGTTCTTTGCCTTCGTGCGTTACAGCCGGACTTATGAGGAGGGGAAGGAAAGTTGATGGTTGATAGTCTGAAGGTGCCCGCGCTAGGGTTAGTTTTCTCATGCTACCAACTATCAACTCCAGACCATCCACTCCCCGCCCCCGCATGAGGATCGGCCTCTTTTATCATCAGTTCATCCGCGCAGGCGGGCTGGAGAATTACCTGATCGAGTTCGCCTCGCGTCTGGAGGCCGCCGGGCATGAGTTGCACATCGTCACTAGCCGCCTAGCACCCGATGTCGGCCAAAAGCTCAAGGCGCAGTGGCACATGATTCTGCGCCCGCAATTCCCAATGCTGCGCATGTGGCACTTCAACCACGCAGCGCGTCTCAAACTCAAGGACCTGGGCACGGAGGTGAATCTCGGCTTTGGCCGCACCACAGCGCAGGACTTTCACCGCGCCGGTGGTGGCTGCCATGCTTTGTATTCCAAGCTACTGCCCTGGTGGAAGCGCTACACGGCGAAGAACCTGCTAGAGCTGGCGCTGGAGAGAAAACTCTACAACGGCGGCCGCACAAAGCACTTCGTCATGAACAGCGCGCGTGTCGCTGCGCAAATTCAGGGCTTGTATCCCGGAGCGCGTGACAAATGCAGCGTCATCTACACCGCCGTCGATACTGACATTTTCAAGCCCTCGGCACATCGCGAGAATCATCGGCAAATCATTCTGCGAAGCCTCAGCACCGACATGAACAAGCCGGTGGCCTTGTTCGTATCGCTGAGCCATCGACGCAAAGGCCTGGATACCCTGCTGCAAGCCTGGACCAAGATCGATGCCACGCTCTGGATCGCTGGGCGCGAGCTAGACGGCCACTACCTGGGCATGATCGAGAAGCTCGGCCTCAAGCCGAAAGTGCGCGCGATTCCCCCGACCAATAACCTAACAGATCTGTATCAGGCGGCGGATTGGTTCGTGCATCCCACGCTCTACGACGCCTGTGCGAACACGGTGCTGCAAAGCATGGCCAGCGGCCTGCCTGGTCTGATCAGCGTGCAGGACGGCGCGGTGGATCATATCCGCGATGGTGAGAATGGCTTCATGCTCTACCACCCGACCGATATGGAGGAACTGCGCGAGCGCATCACGCAAGCCTTCACCATTCCTGAAGCCCAGCGGCAAACGATGGGCACCAAAGCGCGAGAAGCGATGCTTCCGCTGACGTGGGAGGCCCATGTGGCAGATTGGATGAAGTTGATCAAGGCAGGCTTTGGAAAATAGAGGCCCGCTCCATGGACACAGGCGCAAGGGCCGAAAGAGCTTGGCCACAACGGACGAAATTTCGTATCGTCCCCCTCATCCATGCTGCGCCGCTCGCTCATCCTATGCCTGTTCACCACGTCGCTGCAAGCGGCAGCACCCGACTACTCGCGCGATATTCTGCCGATCCTGTCGGAGAACTGCTTCTACTGCCACGGACAGGACCCCAAGGGGCGGAAATCTGACCTGCGCCTGGATGTGGAAGCCGATGCCAAGCGCAGCCACGACGGCGTGATCGCCATCGTGCCCGGCAACAGCGCCAAGAGCGCCATCGTCGAACGCATGATCAGCCACGATCCCGAGGAGCTGATGCCGCCGCCGAAGAGCAATCGGAAGGTCACGTCAGCGCAAATTGAACTGATCAAGCAATGGATCGACGCCGGGGCGAAATGGGGCGAGCACTGGGCGTTCACGCGCATCCAGAAACCCTCGGTTCCCGCTGCCCTTCCAACGACGAATCCGATTGATGCCTTTGTCCGCGCGAAGCTCGTCGAGAAGGGCCTGAAGCCCGCAGCCACAGCCGCCCCACGCACACTCGTTCGCCGGTTGTATCTCGATTTGATCGGCCTACCGCCCACGCCGGAAGATGTCGATGATTTCCTGGTCAGCTATCACCAGCATCCAGAGTCCAGCATCCAACAGCTCGCCGACAAGCTCCTCGCCAATCCGCGACACGGCGAACGCTGGGTGTGGGAGTGGCTGGACGCGTCGCGTTACGCCGACAGCAATGGCTACCAGGGTGACAACGACCGCACCGCATGGCCGTGGCGGGATTGGGTTATCAAGTCGATCAATGACAACCTGCCCTATAATCAGTTCACGGTCTGGCAGATCGCGGGCGACTTACTGCCGAGTGCGACCAAGGATCAAAAGCTCGCCACCGCCTTCCTGCGCAACCATATGATCAATGGCGAGGGCGGGCGCATTCCTGAAGAGAACCGCATCGAGTATCTATTCGACCAAGCCGAGACCGTGGGCACCACGTGGCTGGGGCTGACCATGCAGTGCTGCCGCTGCCACGATCACAAGTATGACCCGCTGAAGCAGACCGATTACTACTCGCTCATGGCCTACTTCAACAACATCCCCGTGGATGGCCAGGGCCGTGGCGGCAAGACGCCGCCGGTGCTGGACATGTCGACCCCAGCGGAGGAACAGCGACTGAAGCAGGCGCAGGAAAGGCTACAAAAGGTGGGCGAGGAAGTGGATGCATTTGAACTGAAGAAATGGCCGCGCCCTGCCGACAAAAAACTGATCGACACCGAGGCCGCCAAGCTGCCCGGCAATCTCTCCGCAACGCTCGCAAAGGTGGAACCCGCCAAACGCAGTGTGGATGGCACCTTGGAGGCGATTGGCTATTTCAAGGGCAAGGATGAGGCCTATGTGAAGGTGCTGCAAAAGCTGACCAATGCGATCCGCGCCCGCAACAACGCCAATGACGGCATCACCAAAGTCATGGTCATGGAGGAGCGCAAAGAAGCACCGCGCGACACCTTCGTGTTGAATGTCGGAGCCTATGATTCACCACTGCAAAAAGTCAGCATGGCCACGCCTGAAAAGCTGCCGAAGCTGCAAGGCGCTGCCGCCAATCGTCTCGGCCTTGCGCAGTGGATCGTCGCACGGGAGAACCCACTGACCGCACGTGTCACGGTGAATCGTTATTGGCAGAGTTTGTTCGGCATGGGCCTGGTCAAAACCGCCGAGGACTTCGGCTTCCAAAGCGAGCGCCCAGTGCATCTTGATTTGCTCAACTGGCTCGCTGCCGACTTCATCGACAGCGGCTGGGATGTGAAGCGGCTGATCAAGCAGATCGTGACCAGCGAGACCTATCAGCAGGACAGCCGAGTGCGAGGCTCGGAGGATCGCGACAATCGCCTGCTGGCCCGCGGACCGCGCTTCCGTATGCCGAGCTTCATGATGCGTGACCAAGCACTCGCCGTCAGTGAATTGCTCGCCACGCAACAAGGCGGACCAAGCGTGAAGCCCTACCAACCGGAAGGCATTTGGGAAGAGGCCAGTTTCGGCAAGATCACCTACAGCCCGGGGACCGGCAGCGACCTGTATCGCCGCAGTCTTTACACCTTCTGGCGTCGCATTGTGGGGCCCACCATGGTCTTCGACAATGCGGCGCGCCAGACCTGCGTGGTGAAGTCGGCACGCACGAACACACCTCTGCATGCACTGGTCACGCTCAATGACACAACCTTCGTGGAGTCTGCCCGCGCCTTGGCGCAGCGGGTGTTAAAGAACGCAGCTCTCAATGACGACCTCGCCCGCTTCGACTTCGTCTATCGCGTGATCATGGCGCGCCAGCCGACGGTGAAAGAGCAGCAAACCCTGCTGCTCATGCTAGAGACGCTGCGGGCGAAATTCAGCACTACACCCGATGACGCGTTGAAACTGATCACCGTCGGTGAAGCGAAGCGGGACGCCAAGCTGAACCCTGCTGAACACGCCGCGTGGTCCAGCTTGTGCCTGATGATTTTGAATCTGGATGAAACGCTCAGCAAGGAATGAACCTGATGAACCCGCTCGCTGAAAACCGTCTCGACCTCACGCGCCGCCACTTCTTTGGGAAGTCGGCGCTGGGCATTGGTTCGCTCGCCTTGGGCTCTCTGCTGGAGCGTCAGGGCATGGCGGCGCAGTTACCTGCGATGGGTGGACTACCCCACTACCCGGCGAAGGCCAAGCGCGTCATCTACCTGTTCATGAACGGCGCGCCGCCTCACCTGGACATGTTCGACTACAAGCCGCAGATGGAGAAGTGGCGCGGCAAGGAGATCCCCGAGAGCGTGCATGGCAACAAACGCCAGAGCACCATGACGCAGGGCAAGACCAAGGCCACTCTGCCCGCCTTCACCGGCTTCCAGCAATTCGGCAAAAGCGGCGCGTGGGTCTGCGACTTCCTGCCGCGCACGGCTGAGATCGTGGACGACCTGTGCTTCATCAAGTCGATGCACACCACGCAGGTGAACCACGCCCCTGCGACCACTTTCATGATGACTGGTGGCGAGCAGCCCGGCCGCCCCAGCATGGGCGCGTGGCTGAGCTATGGTCTGGGCAGCGAGTGCGAAGACTTGCCCGCCTTTGTCGTCATGACCTCGCGCGACAAGGAAGCCTCCTGCGGCCAGTTGTTCTATGACTTCTACTGGGGCAACGGCTTCCTGCCCAGCAAGTATCAAGGCGTGAAGTTCCGAGGTAGCGGCGATCCCGTGCTCTACATCGCCAACCCGGAAGGCATGAGCCGCGAGGTGCGCCGCACCATGCTCGATGGTCTAGCTGAGTTGAACCAACAGAAGCTGCAAGATTACGGCGACCCAGAGATCGCCACGCGTATCTCGCAATACGAGATGGCCTACAAGATGCAGGCTAGCGTGCCGGACCTGACCGACTTCTCTAACGAGCCGAAGCACATCCTCGACATGTATGGCCCCGACGTGCATCGCCAAGGCACCTTCGCCTACAACTGCCTGATGGCCCGACGACTCGCCGAGCGCGGGGTGCGCTTCACCCAGGTCATGCACGCCGGCTGGGATCATCATCGCAACCTCAGCACACAGTTCGAGATTCAGTGCCGCGATACCGACGCCCCTGCCGCCGCACTGGTAAAGGACCTCAAGCAACGCGGCCTGCTCGACGACACCCTCGTCATCTGGGGCGGCGAGTTCGGCCGCACGCCCTTCATTCAGGGCGACCCGAACAACCTCAAGCAGCTAGGCCGCGACCATCATCCCTATGTCTTCACCAGCTGGATGGCAGGCGCAGGCGTGAAGCCCGGCATCAGCTATGGCGAGAGCGATGACTTCGCCTACAACCCGGCGAAGGACCCCGTGCACGTGCATGACTTCCAGGCCACGCTCATGCACCTGATGGGCATCGATCATGAGAAGTTCACCTTCAAGTTCCAAGGCCGCCAGTTCCGCCTCACGGATGTGCACGGGCACGTCGTGAAGGGCGTGCTGACGTGAGGCTACAGCTTTGCCATCGCACGCAACCGAGTGAGGATGTCCAGCTGCTCTTTGATCTCGGCGAGCGGGGTCAGGTGATGAAACACATACTCCCAGTCCAGTTGGTCCACGCCTTGCCGGATGATGATGCCTTTCACATCATTCCAATCGAGCGGGCGATCCGCGAAGGCCTTCATCACGATCAAGTCTTCAGCGGTGCAGAGGCGGAGGTGAATACCGGGGTAAACCTCAATCATTTGTGCTCGCTTGACTGCGGACTCTTCGAAGGGAACCGCCCCAAGCGCCACATCAATACCGATGCCTTCCGGGTCACGAAGAAGCAAGACTCTGCTGACCAATGAGAAGGCACGGGCATCAGGCAGGCGAGCTTCGAAGTGCTCCATGAACTTGTCTACGATCTTTTCTTCGCCCCCAAATCCGGTCAGCACCGTGATATCTACATCCTTGGTGAAGCGAGGTTCACCCCAATGCTGCACTGCCACTCCACCTATGATGCAAAACGACCAGCCGTGCGCATCGCATAGCTCTTGAATGTGAAGCGATAGTTTGACGAGAACATTCATTTCGCAGCGAGCCTCAAAAACCAGCGTTGCTGCTCCACCAAGCCTGATGTTGGCAGCGGTGGAAGAGTCTTGACTGTCATCTCTGCCAGACCAGCAAAGATGCGGAAGGCCGATTTTGTGTCGGACTCCCGAATGTCGTGTTCGCGCACCTTTTCCAATTCAGGCCCGGCAGCTACCCAGGTGTCTACCCAGCGCTTAGTGAGTGCACGTTCTTCCTCGGTCATGTGTTGGAGTATAGCGAAGGTCTATCGCTGTGCTACTTCTTCTCCAGCCGCACATAATCCAAGCCAACCATGTGGGACGGTGCAGCTGCGGGATTCGGTGGAGCGAGTGTGAAGGTGAGTTGGTGCTCGCCGGTGGTAAGGGCGTGCGTGCCCCAGTCGCGTTCGCCCGTGTGAATCACTTTGGGGCCGTTGTAGCCATCGAAGCTCGACGCCACTGGCTTGCCATCCAGCGTGATGCTGACCACGCCGTAATCGCGGGCCATCGTTAGAGCCCCGTAGAGCGTGTATCGGCCGGCCTCTTTGACAGGAATGGCCAGCGTTAGCTTTTGATCGGGCTTGCCTTGCGTCCACCAGAGCTGCGCCCCACCGCTCCACTCGCTGCCGAAGCCGCCCATGCCTTGCTTCGTGGCTTTGCCCCCCGTGATCTCGAGCACCTTGAGCGCTTCGCCTTCGAGCGCGCCTGCCACCGTTCGGTGTTCACGCTTTAGCATGTCAGTTGCTGCGACAGCATTGCTCTGCAAATACGCGACCAACTGCTGCAAGGCCTCGGGCGGCAACGAATCGAACAGTCCCTCGGGCATGGTGCTCACCTTCGCAATCGTGCGCGCCTTCACCTCGCTCACGGAGATGGTTTGTTCGATCCCGCCCGGCATGGCGATGCGATACGCGGCAGGCGTCGCTTCCTTCACCACGCCACTGGCCACGCGCCCGTCGTTCAGTTCGAACAAGTTGAGCTGGTAGTCCTTGCCGATGACCGCGTTGGGATCGAGCACGTTGTCGAGCAGGTAGTCCAGGTTCGCGCGATTCGAGCCCGTCAGTTCAGGCCCCACTTTCTGACCTTCGCCGAAAAGCTGATGGCAACTGCCACACACGGCGCTGAACAGGACCTTGCCCTTCGCCTTGTCGGCCTTGGCCAGGACCGCTGGCGCGAGCAGGGTGCGGAACTTCTTTTTGCGCTCTTCCAGGTCAGCCTTCGGCGCATTCAGATCGCCAAAGGTTTCCTTCAGCAAGCCATCGACCTCGGCATCCTTCAGCGCAGCAATCTGACGCGCGAGGAAGGGCGAGAGAGCACTGGTCGCGATGGTCTTGGCTTTGACAGCGGTGAGCAAGGCTTTCGCACCAGCGGCATTGGTGGCGAGGGTGTTGATCGCGTCCTGCTGGGTGGCTGCGTCAAAGTTGGTGAACTTCACCGTCAGCAGGGCAGGTGTCTCGGCATGGGCCAGCGTGGCGAGCGCCTGCACGGCGCGACGGGTCAATGCCTTGTCATCGGCTTTGATGAGTTGAATCAGCAACGGTGCCGTGTCGGCATCGCGCACGTTGAGCAGCAGGGTCAGAGCAGCTTCTCGCTGGTCGCGGGCGAGCGCTGGATTGGTGAGCTGGGTGCGGAAGGCTTGCTTGGCTTCCGGCACGCCCATGAAGGCTTCGAGTTCGGCTAAAGTGGCTTCGACTTTAGTCGAATCAGGGATGCTGCGCTGCGTGGAGCCGCTCGTTTCGACTGAAGTCGAAGCTACTTTCTTCCTCATCCCCACCCAGCCCTCGGGCATCGTGATCTTGTTCCCGGCGCGGGCGGCCAGGATGACCGTGTTAATGAGGGCATCGCGCTGCGCGGCGTCCTTCGTCTCCGCAGCCAGCGTCAGCAGGCCCGTGCGCCCCGCGTCTTCGTCACCCAAGCGACGATAGATAAACTCGGTGACCTTCGGCAGCTTGGAAGCCTTGGCGAGTTCCAGCCCGACCTTCGCATCCGCTCCGACCAAGGGTTCGATGCCATACCAGATGAGCAGCGGGATCATCGGATCGTCTTTGTCTTCGCCGCGGGCGAGGAGGGCGGTGGCGAGGAGTTTGCGCTGGTCTTGTGGGAGACGCTGGAGTGCGGAGGCGAGCTCGCGGCGGACGGTGGGTGATGACGAAATTTTAGCTTGTTCTGTGAGGCCACCTTTTTGCGTATCTCCATGTCCTTGGCTGATTAAGCGCACTGCCCAACTGGCGAGAGGCGATTGAGCATGTCTCATCAGTTCATTCGCCGTCATTGCATCGATTTCGTTGGTGGCTCCGATGATCCACAAGGCGCGGAGACGAGAGGTATCAGAATTGTCGCCTTTCAATAGACCCGCCAGAGAGACTCTGGCGGTTTCAGAAATGCGGGAATCTGGCGAAGCAAAATTCCTCTCCATCAACACTCGCCTCGCCATCCGCGAGAACCACTCATTCTCCGTCTGCACGGCGAGCTTCGCCAGCGTCTCGTCGCTTTCCTTGGCGAGGTCGAAGGGGGCGACAGGAAAAGGAGCGCGGACACTCTGGTCCGCTTGCACGTCTCCTGACTCAGCGTGGGTCGTGGACCGCTCGTTGCGGACAGGAGTGTCCGCGCTCCCTTGTGCAGCGGCGTAGCTCACCCGATACATCCGCCCATTGCTGCGGTCCCACTGCTCCACCGCGCCGCTGCCGCGGTGGCAGATTTGCTGGTCGCTCCAGTCACTGACATACAGCGCGCCGTCGGGACCGACCTTTTGCGTGACGGGGATGAAGTGCATGTCATTCGCGCGCATAAAATCGGCAGTGTGTTTGCCGATGTAGCTGCTGCCCTTCACGTCGGTGTAGTTCGCGACGAGGCGATGGCCGTGCAGGTTTCCGAAGAGGAGCTGGTTCCGATACGTCGCGGGGAACTGGTTGCTCTGGTAGATGGCGAGGCCGCAGTGCGCATGGCCGCCGCCAAGGGCGTTGGTGTCGTTGTTCATCACACCCGCGCCGGTCGCTTTGTCGAAGGTGACATCGGGGCGCGGATTGCCAGCGTAGTGCGCGTGGTCGGCGATGGTCTTGATGTCGTCATACGTGTAGGGATTGAAGTGCTGACCGGCCTGCCGCTGATACCGCCCGCCAGGGACGATGTGATACAGATGCGGAATGACGCAGGCGGTGACGAAGAACTCGCCATGCTGGTCGTAATCGAGGCCCCAGGGATTGCTGGTGCCCTCGGCGAAGATTTCAAACGTGTGCCGCACGGGATGATAGCGCCACACGCCTGCATTGATGGGAATGCGCTGATCGTCCGGGGTGCCGGGCTTGCCGACGCGGCTGTGCGTGAAGACGCCGTGGCAGCCGTAAAGCCAGCCGTCAGGGCCCCAGATGAAGCTGTTCAGCGTCTCGTGCGTGTCCTGGCTGCCCCAGCCGTCGAGGAGGATTTTCGCACGGAAAGCGACACCCGGAACTTGGTCAGCCAGCCTTCCATTCAAGACTAGCGCATCCGCATGATCGTCTTTGTCTTTATCAGGGATAAACATCAAATACGGTGCCGCACCCACCCACACGCCGCCAAACCCTAGCTCGATACCGCTGACGAGGTTCAGGCCTTCGCAGAAGATTTTCTTCGTCTCGAAGGTGCCGTCGCCGTCTTGGTCTTCGAGGATCTTGATGCGGTCCTGGCCTTTCCCGATCTCGCGGGGTTGCGGGTAGCTGTTGCCTTCCACGACCCAGATGCGACCGCGTTCGTCGAAGGTGAAGGCGATGGGTTGCACGAGGTCTGGCTCGGCGGCGATGAGTTCGGCTTTGAAGCCGCCGGGGAGCTGCATGGACTTCAGTGCGTCAGCAGGCGACTGGCCTTTGGCGTATTCGGCCTGTGGCTTGAGCGCGGGGCCGTAGAGCTTCTTGGGCGTGAGGTCGGCGGTGGTGTCCTTGCGCTGCTGCGTGAGGATGTAAACACCTGCCT
>CAXNNN010000023.1:0-17395 GCA_964203095.1 Verrucomicrobiaceae bacterium
ATGGTCAATGCCAGCCGCAAGCCCGGCGAATGGCAGACCTATGACATCTTGTTCGAGCGATCCACGCCCACCAGCAAGGCGAAGCTGACCGTCATTCACAATGGCATCGTGGTGCAGTATCAGCGCGAGTTCGACAGCAGCTTGAAGGAGGGCGATCTGCTCTTGCAAGACCATCTGAACCCCGTGCGCTACCGCAACATCTGGCTGCGTCCGCTGCGGGTGGACTCCGACAAGGTCGGCACCAAGGCCCCACCCAAAGCTGCTGCAACCAAGCCCACCGCCGCAAAGCCCGAAGTCATCCGCATCAAGACCATGACCGCGCAGATGAAGTATGATGAGACGGAGTTCACCGTGCGCCCTGGCCAGCCGGTGAAGCTGATCTTTGAAAATGGCGATGACCTGCCGCACAACCTCGTGCTCTGCCAGCCGGGCACCGACACCGCTGCGATGGCAATGAAGCAGATGGAGAAGCCTGAGGAAGCGTTGAAGCGCAACTGGTTGCCTGATGATCCGCGCATCCTACACCACACGAAAATGCTGAACCCGCACGAGAAGGAAGAGCTGACCTTCACCGTGCCCGAGAAGCCCGGCGACTACCCCTTTGTGTGCACCTTCCCTGGCCACGCGCTGACGATGAATGGCAAGATGAAGGTCCTGCCGCTGGGCCAGGGCTTGAAGGAGCTGAAGTTCGCCCTGTATCTCGGCGATTGGACGCAACTGCCCGACTTTACGACGCTGAAGCCGCATCGTGAAGGCGTGGTCGAGGACAACCTTGTGCAGATCAAGCTCGATGATTACAAGAACCACTTCGGCGTGGTCTTCACCGGCAAGCTCACCGCCCCGCGCAAGGGCAGCTATCGCTTCTACATCGCGGGCGATGACGGCGTGCGTCTTTTGATCAATGGCAAGCAGGTCATCATTCACGATGGCATTCATCCAGCGGGCGACATCAAGGAAGGCAGCACGCAGCTGGAACAGGGCGATCAAGAGTTCCGCCTCGAATACTTCCAGGCTGCGGCTGACATCGCCGTCTTTGCGGCGTGGAAGGGCGCGAACTTCGACATCACCCCACTCTCTGCCTGGACGCCGGATGGCTGGCAGAAAGGCGCGAAGGCCAAGGCGAAGAAGGAGTTCGACCCCATTCCCTTGGTCGTGAAGGACGAGCCCGTGATCTATCGCAACTTCATCGAGGGCGCAGGCAATCGCGGCATCGCCGTGGGTTATCCAGGTGGCATCAACATCGCGTGGAGCGCCGAGGCCATGAACCTCGCCGTCGTCTGGCGCGGGGCTTTCATTGATGCCGCGATGCATTGGAACAGCCGTGGCGGTGGCAAGGCGAAGCCGCTGGGCTACGACACCTTCAAGCCCACAGGCGAGGCCTCCCCTGCCCTGTTCATCACCGACAAGCCGGACTCCGCATGGCCCGTGTGGGACATGGTGAAGCGCTTCGAGGGCTTTCACTGGAAAGGCTACTCGCTCGACCAGAGTCGCAACCCCACCTTCCGCTACACGTGGAACGGGGCCGAGGTGGAGGAGAGCTTAACCGCTTCCGGCAATGGCAACCTGCCCGATGGCAATGCCACACTGACCCGCACCGTGAAGATCAGCGGCACCGTGCCAGCGAATGCATGGTATCGCCTCGCTACGGGTCAGAACATCGTCCGCAAAGACGGCTCCTTCCTCGGCAAGGACGGCACCATCGCCTATCGCATCACCGCACCCGGCGCGCAGCTCGCGGGTTATAACCTCGTCATCCCTGCCAAGGCAGGCACTCTTTCCTTCACCTACCAGTGGGCGCAGTAAACCTTCCACGCTTGCACCTCATGAAGCCCCTTTCCCTTTGCCTCGCCGTTAGTTTTGTCTCCCTGCTCCCGGCCGTCTGCGCCGAGCCCCAGGAGTCCGACTTCTACAAGATCACCACTTTTGCCACGCCTTCGACCACCGCGCTGGAAGTGGGCAGCATCGACCTCATGCCCGGCGACAAGCTCGCGCTTGGCACCCGTCGTGGCGAGATCTGGATCGTGTCGAATGCGCACCTCGCGGATCCTTCCAAGGTCACATATCAACTCTTCGGCTCAGGTTTACACGAAGTGCTCGGCATCGCCTTCAATGCAAAGGATGGCTGCCTGTATGCCACCACCCGCTACGAGGTCACACGCCTGAAGGACGTGGATGGCGATGGCCGCGCGGATGAGTTTGAGAACGTCAACGACGGCTGGGGTGTCTCGGGCGACTACCATGAATACGCCCTCGGCTCGCGCTTCGATAAGGCGGGCGACCTCTGGGTCACGCTCTGTCTGACGGGCTCCTTCAACAGCGCGGTGCCGTATCGCGGCTGGGCGCTGCGTATCAAGCCAGACGGCACGCTGGTCCCCACGTGCAGCGGTGTGCGCAGCCCTGGCGGCGTGGGCTTCGATGCCGATGGCGAGACCTACTACGTGGACAATCAGGGACCGTGGCATGGCTCCTGCACCTTGCAGCATCTCGTGCCCGGCACGTTTCAAGGGCATCCAGGTGGTAACATCTGGTATGACCTGGCGAAGAACATGGGACCGCGCCCGGTGGATCCGATTCCCGAGGCTTTCAAAGGTGACCTCAAGCGCGGGGAGAAGCGCAAGGGCGGCGATCCCGACCGCCTCGTCCAAGAGCGGAAGCGCATCAAGGAACTCCTGCCCCCCGCCGTTTACATGGTGCATGGGAAGATCGGCAACTCCTCCACCTTCATCGAGTGCGATCAGACCGGCGGCAAGTTCGGCCCCTTCCAGAAGCAGCTCTTCATCGCCGACCAGAGCCATAGCAACATCAGCCGCGTGTTCCTGGAGACGGTCAACGGCATCAAGCAAGGCGTCGTCATCCCCTTCCGCACCGGCTTTGCCAGTGGCCTGATCGGCGGTCGCATGAATGCCGCAGGTCAGCTCTTCACCGGCGGCAGCGATCGCGGCTGGGGCGCACGCGGCGGCAAGCCCCACTGCTTCGAGAAGCTGGAGTGGACCGGCCAGCTCCCCTTTGAAATCCACGAGATGCACGCCTGCCCCGACGGCTTCGAACTCACCTTCACCCAGCCCGTCGATGCCAAGACCGCCAGCGACATCGCCAGCTACTCCATGCGCGCCTTCACCTATGCCTACCGCGAGGACTACGGCGGCGACGAGGTGGACGAAGTCTTGCCAAAAATGACTGCCGCGAAAGTCGCCGCCGATGGCAAGAGCGTCCGTCTCACGATCTCTCCGCTGACCCAAGGCCACGTGCATGAACTGCATCTCGACGGCGTGAAGAATGCCAAGGGCCAGCCCGTGCTGCACCCCGTCGCGTATTACACGCTGAACGAGATTCCCAAGTGAGGAAGAGGAGCCGCCATCCACGTGGGAGGTCGGGCCTCCAACGTTGCTAACGGGACCCCCGCCGCCCCGAAAGGAGCGCGCACACTCTTGTCCGCTTCGTTCAAGAGTCCATAGCGCCGTCACTCGGCCATGCTCATTCGAAGCATCCGTGACCAGCTTCGCAATCGCACGCACGACGGTGGCCTCATCGCGCTCGACCAACACGCGCTGCGCGGTGTCGCGGAGGTGGCCATTCGCATGGGCCAAGAAGGGCACGATCTCCGCCGTTTCCTTGGGCAACTTCACGGGCTCCAGCTTGCTGTCCTTCTTGTCCGGCACGATGCGCCAGATGTGGCCTCGGTTGATCGGCTGCTCCGGCTTGCGGGCCTTGATGTTGGCCTCCAGGTAGTGCGTCAGGAAGGCTTTGTGCTGCACAATCCCGCGCGCCATGTCCACAATGTAAAGGGCACCTTCAGGACCATTGCTCACATTCACCGAGCGGAAGCGCGAACGCTAGGCCGAGCATGAGTGAGAGCAGGAACGGGGCTTTCATGGGGGCATTACGGGAGTGGCACAAGACGTGCGAGCCGCTCTCTTTTATCTCTCCATTCCCCCTACTTTTGTGGCGTGAATCCTTCTTGCGGCCCACGCGCCGCGAGGGATGCTCCGCGATGCGTCACGCACCCATTGACTCGAAACTCTTCGCCACGAACCGCGACCGTTTGCGCCAGCACCTGCCGCCGGGAAGCGTCGCCATTTTCAACGCCAACGATGTGCCGCCCACGAATGCCGACGGCACCCTGACGCTGGTGCCGAACACCGACTTGTTTTACCTCAGCGGCATCGAGCAGGAGGAAAGCATCCTCGTCATCGCGCCTGACGCCTTGGATCCGAAGCAGCGCGAGATCCTGTTTGTGCGCCAGCCCAACGAGCACCTCAAAATCTGGGAGGGCTACAAGCACAGCAAGGATGACGCGACAAAGATCAGCGGCATCACGCAGGTGAAGTGGCTCTCCGAGTTCGACACCATCTTCAAAAGCCTCGCCTTCGACGCCGAGCAGATCTTCCTCAACAGCAACGAGCACAAGCGAAACAGCAGCGACGTCGAGACACGCGACTCACGATTCGTTCGCAGCCTTCAGCCAAAGTATCCGCTGCATACTTATCGTCGGCTAGCCCCGATCATGCACAAGCTGAGGCTGGTGAAGTCCAAGCCTGAACTCGACCTACTCCAAAAGGCCGTGGACATCACGGCGGATGGCTTTGCCCGCGTCGCCAAGTTCGTGAAGCCCGGCGTCATGGAGCATGAAATCGAGGCCGAGTTCATCCACGAGTTCACCCGCCAGTGCGCCAAGTTCGCCTACAACCCCATCATCGCCAGCGGCGCGAATGCCTGCACCCTGCACTACAACCAAAATGACCAGCGCTGCAAGAAGGGCGACCTTCTCCTGATCGACGTGGGCGCCAGCTACGCAAACTACAACGCGGACCTCACTCGCACCATCCCAGTCAGCGGCAAGTTCACCCCGCGTCAGAAGGACGTTTACAACGCCGTGCTGCGCGTGATGAAGGCCAGCATCGCCGGTGCCACCGTGGGCAAGCTGCATCGCGACTGGACCAAAGAAGCGCAGCTCATGATGAACGATAAACTGCTCGCCCTGGGCCTACTCAAGAAGAGCGACATCAAGAAGCAGACCGAGGACAATCTGGCCTGCCGCAAATATTTCATGCACGGTCTCGGCCACCCGCTGGGACTTGACGTGCACGACCTCGGCAACATGTCGCAACCTTTTGCCGAAGGCTGGGTGCTCACCGTCGAACCCGGCATTTACATCCCCGACGAAGGCTTCGGTATCCGCCTGGAGAACGACATCCTCGTGACTGCCGATGGTCCGGTGGACCTGATGCAGGAGATCCCGGTGGAGGTAGGCGATGTGGAGGCGCTGATGCGCCACGTGAAGTGAGAATTCATGTGTCCTCACACGCTTCATGTAAGCCAAGATGATGACTCAACTTCAGGCACTCCCCACACCGACTCTTGTCTTTGCGAACGATCTCCGACACACTCCGCCCAACCCATGCACCGCCGCTCTATGTCCAAGCTCTCTGCTGCCTTCGCCGTTTCCGTCTTGGCCTTGATGCCAGCCTGCAAGCCCCGTGAGGCCAGTTACAAAGAGTTGGGCTGGGCCGATGATCTTTACACGCTGGAGGACAAGCCCTTCACCGGCATCGCGCGAGAGCAGCATAAGAATGGCAAGCCGTCCAAGGAGTATCCGATGAAGAATGGTCGCATTCACGGCGTGATGCATGAGTGGTGGGAGAACGGGCAGATGAGCGCGGAGACGAACTTCACCCACGGCAAACGCCACGGCCTCAACCGCTACTGGAACCCCGAGGGCAAGCTGATCAAGGAGCAGGTCTACGAGCACGGCGAATCGAAGAGCGTGAAGACATTCTGACCCTGCGCTGGGGCCTCGGCACTCCGACCCGCTGAAGCTTCCGCTCTAGGCGTGAGCGTCCACATCACATTCCCAGCCTTCGCCATTGCCAGCGCTGAAATAGTTCGATATTGTTGATAGTCAACGCCGCCCTCCCGTGCCCACTCCTCTCCTCCCAGCACCTTCGCGCACTAGCAACCGCCTCAAAGGTGCGGCCAAGAAGCCCGTGGAACGGGATCGCGGCGAGCGCGTGCTACGTCCTCAGGTGGAAGAGAGCGGGTTCCAGCATGACCTGCTGGGCGTGGTGATGATCGTGAGCGCGATCCTGTTTTTCCTTGCGCTATTCAGCTACGATCCGCGTGACCTACCGACGTGGGCCCCCTTCAACCCGACCGACACGCAAAACGTGACGGCGGTTAATTTCATCGGCACTGGGGGTGCGCTGGTAGCCTTCTACTCGCTGATGGTCACGGGTCTCGCCACCTACCTGCTGCCTTTCAGCCTCATGTGGTTCGGCGTGTGCAAGCTGGCGTCACGCACGCACATCACCAGCAAGCATTGGCTCGGGGTCGTCATGGCGGTCGTCACGGGTGCGGCATTGCTCGACCTGTCCGGCTGGGATTTTGGCAAAGGCGAAATTAGCCCCCTGGGCACGGGTGGGGCGATGGGGCACCTGATCGGTGGCAAGCTTTTCTTCAACCTACTCGGCTCCGTGGGCTCCGTGCTGGTGCTCGGTATCATTTATTCCCTGGGCCTGATCTTTGTCACCGGGATGCACCCGATGGAGGTGCTAGCCAGTGCTCGCCGTGAGATCCCTGAGATGTGGGCCCTGCTGTGGAGCAAGCTCTTCCCGGCCCCGATGGACGAGGATGACAGTGACTTGCCGATGGAGGAGCCGATGGATATCTCCAAGAAGCGGCCGTCGCGCACCAAGCCTTCTTCCATTGGCTCTTCAACAGCGACGGAGCCTCCTTCTGCCGAAGTCTTCATCGCCCAGGATTTGCCGCTCAAGTTTGAGCCCAAGATCATCGACGCCTCGGCCCCCAAGCTGCCGAACAAGGACGAGCAAAAGCCCAGCCTGTCCGACGTGTGGACCAAGAAACGCCAGCAGCAAATGGAGCAAACAGGGCCTGCACCCATGGGCAGTCTCTCGGATCGCTACCGCGATTATCAGCTACCCTTGCTCGACCTCTTGCACTGGCCTGACCCTGCGCTGGCGCAACCTGCGGACCCAGAGGAACTGAAGGAAACGCAGGACATCATCGTGCGTGCACTGCACAGCTTCGGCATCACCGTGTCGAAGGGCGACATCACCCGCGGCCCTGCCATCACGCGCTATGAGGTGCGGCCGATCGATGGCCTGCGCGTCAGCCGTATTGCGCAGCTCGATGCCGACCTTGCCCGTGCGACCAAGGCAGAGCGCATTAACATTCTCGCCCCGATTCCTGGCAAGGACACCGTGGGCATCGAGATCGCGAACAAGAACAAAATCGTCGTGCCGATCCGCGAGTTGCTGGAGGACGATGCCTTCCAGAACGGCAAGGCCAGGTTACCGCTCGCCCTGGGCAAGGACGTGTACGGCAAGACCATCATCGCCGACCTCGCGGCCATGCCGCACTTGCTCGTCGCGGGTGCCACCGGCTCGGGAAAATCCGTCTGCATCAACAGCATCATCACCAGCTTGATCTGCCGCTTCGCGCCAGATGAACTGCGCTTCATCATGATCGATCCGAAGGTCGTGGAAATGCAGACCTACGCTGACCTGCCGCATCTGGCATTACCGGTGGTCACCGATCCCAAGAAGGCACTGCTGGCCCTGCGCTGGGTGGTGCGTGAGATGGAGACCCGCTACCAGGTCTTTGCTGCCGAAGGCTGCCGCAATTTCGAGACCTTTAACAACCGCAATCGGAAGAAAACCAGCGAGGCGCGAGCCGCCAGCGCCCCCCAGCCAATGAAAGGCTCGGCTATGGCCAGCCCGATTTTCTTAGCCCCTGAGCCAGCCGCCAAGGCCATCGCGAAGCCTGCAGCCGAACGTCTTGAAGTCAGTGGCCCCAGCCCCTTCGATGACCTGAGCGATGACGAGCTGTTCACTGACGACCCCGTTGAAAAGCTCGATCCCCTTGATGACAATGGCGACTGGAATGGCGACTCCATGCCGCCTGACCGCGCACACCGCTCGCAGGAGTTGATCATCCCAGACTCGATGCCCTACATCGTGGTCATCATCGACGAATTGGCCGACCTCATGCAGACCGCGCCGGCCGACATCGAAGGCGCGATCGCCCGCATCACCCAGATGGCACGCGCGGCTGGCATTCACTTGATCGTGGCCACGCAGACACCGCGTGCCGATGTCATCACCGGCGTGATCAAGGCCAACGTGCCCTCACGCATCGCCTTCCAAGTCGCGTCCGCCATCGATAGCCGCGTCATCTTGGATCGCAAGGGCGCAGAGAAACTGGTCGGTAAAGGGGACATGCTTTACCTGCCACCCGGCACCGCGAACCTCATCCGCAGCCAGGGCACCTTTGTCACGGACGATGAAATCCATGCGCTCGTGGGCCACTGCGCCGCGCAGGGCAAGCCGGTGTTCGACACGGGTGGCGATAAGATGTCTGGCCCATCAAGCAGCGGCTTTGGCGACGACGACGATGGCGACAGCGGCGTCAGTTCCGAAGACGAGCGCGTGCTGGAGAAATGCCTGGAAGTCATTCGCCAGGAGAAGAAGGCGAGCACTTCCCTGCTGCAACGCCGCCTCGGCCTGGGCTACACCCGCGCCGCTCGCATGATGGATGTGCTAGAAGAACGCGGCATCATCGGTCCAGGCGAAGGTGCCAAGCCCCGCGACATTCTGGTGCGGCTGGATTGAGGTCCGTTGTTTGAGCTTTAAAGCCGCTTCGAAGCCGTTCCCTCACCCCTTCCCCTCTCCCGCAAGCGGGCGAGGGCGAACACGGCGGTGTCAGGCGAATTGCGGAGACGAAACGAAGTCGAGGCCCAAATGCCATGCTTTGTTTCGCCATTGAGCAAAGAGGTATCCCATTGTGTTCGCCCTCTACCTCTGGGAGAGGGAAGGGGTGAGGGCCGGTCACCGCAGAACACCACGCTATTCTTCACACCACCTGCCGCCCCTCCTCTTGATCCACCGGCTCTGCATTCAAGCCGAAGCCCGCAGGCGGTGGGGGGGCTTCGAAGGCGTAGGTAGCAGCGGCTGGTCGATGCCCCATCGGCGGAAGATAGGCTCCCTGCTGCACGAGTCGCGCGAACTTTGGTTCAGCGCTTCCACATCCGCCAGTCTGATGAGGATGTCGAGGAGGGCGAGCATGGGCGTGGCAGTAGCCCCAGACACCGCCAAACCGCCAACAGAAAATGCTTTCCTCAAGGCGTGCAGCGCCTGCGCACGATGCGCCCACCGCCGCCCCCTGAGGGAAAAGCAAAGAGTTCCCTTCCCCCGCAGCCTTCGTATCATAGTCCACATGCGAATCGGGATCACAGGAGCGACAGGATTGATCGGCAGCGCCTTTGGCAAGCTGGCCGCCACCCACGGCCACGAGCTAGTGGCCTTCACCCGCGCGCCTCAGCGCACCACCCTGCCGTGGGCCAGCGAGGTGCGACCCATCGACACCAGAGCCAAGCTGCCGCTGGACGCTTGGGGGCTGGACGTACTGGTGCATCTGGCGGGGGAGTCCATCATGGGCCTGTGGACCGCTGCCAAGAAAAAGCGCATCCGCGATAGCCGCGTGGATCTCACCCAGCGCATCGTGCGCTGTCTGGCAGAGCCTTCGCCACGGCCTGCGGCGCTCATCTCCGCCTCGGGCGTGGGCATCTACGGCAGCCGTAGCAACGAGGTGCTCACCGAGTCCTCGCAGCACGGGGCCGACTTCCTGGCCGACATCTGTGTCGAATGGGAGGCCGCCGCCCAGCGGGCCGAGCAGCTCGGCCTACGCGTGGTCACCCTGCGCACCGGCCTGGTGCTGGCCAAGGAGGGCGGCCTGCTGCCGCTAATGCGTACCGCCTTCAGTTTCGCCCTCGGTGGTCGCCTGGGCAGCGGCGCGCAATGGATGCCCTGGATTCACTTGCAGGACGAAGTCCGCCTGATCCTCTGGGCCGTGGAGAACCGCCAGGTCTCCGGCCCGCTGAACCTGAGCGCGCCGCACCCGGTGACCAATGCGGAATTCACCACCCAGCTCGCCCGCGCCGTGCATCGGCCCGCCATCTTCCACGCCCCCGCCTTCCTTTTGAAGCAGCTACCCGGCGGCTTCGGCAACATGATCCTGGGCAGCCAACGCGCCGTGCCGGACAAGGCCCTGGCCGGCGGCTTCCAGTTCGATCATCCCGATCTAGCCCCCGCCCTGCAAAACGTGCTGGCGCAGTAAATGCCCACCAACCCTGGGATTCGTGGCGCTAACCCCGGGATTCACGCCGCCAACCCTGGGGTCGGTGGCGCTGACCACGCGGTTCGTGGGGTTTTGCTCGTGATTGGCGGCTCCGCGCTACGGAGGGCTGGCCTGCGCCGGGGTGCGGGGCGACGGCTCCGTGGCGCGGTGCCGCGCACCCCGAGCGCCACGCCACCGCCCCACGGCGGGACGGGCCCAAACCTGGCCAGGGGCACCGCTCTCAGGATTGGCCCCGCCGCTCCACGGCGCGCCGCCTTCTCGCCCGAGCGCCACGCCGTCGCGCTCTGGCGCGGAACGACGGCGAAACCGCTTTTTCACCTCGCTGGCCCCGGCCGACCGTCCGTGAGCGGTGCACGGAGCTGAACTTTCTGAATGCAAAGCCCTGCTTTCACGGGAGAGTCAGCCCATGGCAGCCTCGCAGACCACCATCGGGATCATCTATGACTACGACCAGACGCTGAGCCCGAATTACATGCAGGATGAGGTGCTCTTCCCGCACTTCGGTATCAAGGCCGACCAGTTCTGGAAGAAGAGCCGCCAGCTGGTGGACCAGGAGGGCTACGACGGTGAGCTGGCCTACCTGAAGACCATGCTGGACTACCTCGACATGGATCGCCCGACCAATGCCGAGCTGCGCACGCTGGGCGCGGGGCTGAAATTCTACAAGGGCCTGCCCGAGATGTTCGACGAGATGCACCGCATTCTCACCGACGAGCACCGGCTCTTCGGCGTGAAGATCGAGCACTACATCGTCTCCTCCGGCCTGAAGGCGCTGATCGACGGCAGCCGCATCGCCCCGCACGTGAAGAAGATCTTTGGCTGCGAGTTCGGCGAGGATGCGAATGGCCGCATCACCTTCCCCAAGCGCGTGATCTCGCACACCACGAAGACGCAGTATCTCTTCCGCATTAACAAGGGGATGTTGGAGCCGCATGAGGATGTGAACGACCACATGCCTCCGGAGCTGCGCCCCATCCCCTTCCACCACATGATCTATGTGGGCGATGGCCCCACAGATGTGCCCTGCTTCACCCTGATGAAGAAGTATGGCGGCAATGCGCTGGCCGTTTACAACCCGGACGAGACGAACCGCGCCAGCTTCCGCAAGTGCTACCAGCTCAGCGCGCACGCAGATCGGCTGAAGCACATCGCCCCCGCCGATTACCGCGAGGGCAGCCACCTGCGCCTGCTGCTGGAAGAGATGACCCTGGAGATCGCCAACGGCATGGTGCGCCGCAAGCGCAGCGAGATCGAAGACGGCATGGTCTCAGCCCCGCATTTCTAGTGGTCCGCACGGGCCCCGTGCGGCTCTCATTCTGACCGCAGAGAGGACGATGCGGCCCCCACGCCTTTGCCATCGACAGGCGTGGCGCTTTCGTGGCGTAGTAGCACCATGCGTTTTCTCCTCGCCGCGCTGGTCTGCCTTCCCCTCCTGAGCCTCGCTCAAAGCCCCGTCTTCCGCGCCGGAGTGGCCACGGTGGACATCTCGCCCACGGAGTTTCCGCGCATCATCGCAGGCGGGTTTCTTGAGGGACGAGGCGAAAAGCTCGCGGACAAGCTCTTCGTGCGCAGTTTCGTGCTCGATGATGGCAAAATGAAGATCGCATTCGCCATCGTGGACACGTGCATGATGGAGCAGTCGCTCATTGATGAGGCCAAAGGCATCGCGGCGAAGCAATGCGGCATCCCGGTGGACCGCATGATGGTCAGCGCCACGCACACGCACTCCGCGCCCGCGGCGATGGGCTGCCTCGGCACGCGGAAGGACACCGTGTATGCGAAATTCCTCACGCCAAAGATCGCCGAGGCCATCGTGGCGGCGAATGCGGCGCTGCAACCGGCCCGCATCGGCTGGGGCTCGTTCGACGACTGGGAGCACACGCACAACCGCCGCTGGATTCGCCTGCCCGGCAAGGAGGTTGTCGATCCCTTCGGCCAGCCGACGGGCCGTGCGAACATGCACCCCGGCTACCTCAGCAAGGACGTCGTCGGCCCCAGCGGCCCCGTCGATCCGCAGCTCAGCGTCATCGCGCTGCAAACGCTCGATGGCAAACCACTCGGTGTGCTCGCGAACTACTCGCAGCACTACTTTGGCACCGGCGCGGTCTCCGCCGACTACTTCGGCCTCTTCTGCAAGCACCTCGCCGCCAAACTGGGCCAGCCAGGCGATGGCAACGGCCCCTTCGTCTGCGCCATGAGCCAGGGCACCAGCGGCGATCAGATGTGGATGGACTATGGCGCGGAGAAAAAAACGATCACCATCGACCACTACGCCTCCGAGGTCGCCGACAGCGCGCTGAAGGCCCTGCAAACCGTCAAGCATGTCGATCACGCCCCGCTCGGCATGATCGAGAAGACGCTCGAGCTCAAGTATCGCGTTCCCGACGAACAACGCCTTGCCTGGGCGAGGCCCATCGCCGCGAAGATCAAGAATGATGTGCCGAAGAACAAAGAAGAAGTGTATGCGAGAGAGGCACTGATTCTGCACGAGCGCCAAAAGACCACCGTGAAGCTCCAAGCCATCCGCATCGGCGATCTGAGCATCGCGACGCTGCCGAATGAAGTGTATGCGATCACGGGATTGAAGTTGCGGGAGGCGTCTCCGTTTGGAAGGCACTTCAATGTCGAGCTCGCGAATGGAGCGGAGGGTTATATTCCACCGCCGGAGCAGCACCCCCTTGGTGGATACACCACTTGGCCTGCGCGAACAGCCGGGCTTGAAGCAGAGGCCGAACCTTCCATGATCGCCACCTTGAGCGAATCCATCGCTCAGATCGCGGGCAAGCCTTCGCGGCCCATTCGCGCTTCTGATGGCTCATACTCGAGCGAAACACTCGCTTCGAAGCCAGCCTCCTATTTTCGCTGTGATGACGCTGGTTCGACAGTGACCAACGAACTGGGCGAAGAAGCCAAATTGAGCGGCGGCCATGCCTTTTATCTGCCGGGAGCCGGATCAGGCCTTGGCTACGATAAAGAGTCCGCCTTGAAGGCCTCGCCATTCTCCGGTGCTCAGACAATCAACCGCGCCATCCACCTCGCTGGCGGACATCTTGAGACTTCCAACCTGAAACTTGCAACTCAGTCTTCCATCGCCCTCTGGTTCTGGCTCGGCCACGAGAGCGGCGCGAGTGATCGCACGGGCGAGTTGATCAGCGCGCTGGGCGTCAGCTTGAAGGCGCATCAGTTCCCGGATCACACGGTGAGACTCGAATGGGGAGATAAAGTGGCTTCGGCTTCAGCCGAAGGATCGGATTCGGCTAAAGCCGAAACCACTTTGTTTGCGGACGACTGGCATTTCGCCGTGCTCATCCGCGATGGCGAAAACGTGCGTGTGCATCTCGATGGCTCGGAGAAGGCCATATTGACCGGAAAGGTGGGGAAAGCGGCAGATGAAGTCATGATTGGCACTGGCCTCCAAGGCCGACTCGATGAGATCACGATCTGGGATCGCGTCATCGAGCCATCGCTCTTCGCGAAGCTTTGGAACATCTCGAAAGTGGGCGAGGAGAATGCGAAACGGGCTGTTTCGCGGACGGAACGGAAGAAACGGGCGCAGGTGCAGAGCTCGGCCTTGCTGAAGGCGCATGAGAACTGGTCCGCGTCGATGCGCTTCAAGAACATGAAAGCCAACAACGTCAGCGCCGTGACCGCCTACCTCATCTCACGCGGACCGAAGGGCGATCATCAAGCGCCGGGCGATCACCTCGGCATCGGCGGGAACTACCAGGACTCGTCGCCAGGCCGGTTGTTCGTCTTCAATGGCAATGCCGCCTCGCAAATCGTGCGCGGCACGACGGTCATCGAGCCAGGCACGTGGAATGACGTGAAGCTCGAGCGCCTCGGCTCACGCGTGAAGGTCACGCTCAATGGCAAGGTGGAGATCGACACCGAAATGCCCGTCACCGCGCCCGGCGCGAAGGAATTGTTCTTTGGCAAACGCTGCGATGACTTCGCGCCGCTGGAAGGTGGGTTTGAAAAGGTCGAGGTGAGTGGATTGGAGGTAGGGCGGGCTGTCCCCAGCCCGCCGCGTGAGGCCAACATGCCTGCGAATACTTCATCCGCTGCATCGAAGCCGAATCAGCCTGCGGCGGTGCTTTCGGAGAAAGCGCCCTACCAAGGGCCGCTCTCCCCCGAGGAATCCGCGAAGAAGTGGCATGTGCGCGACGGTTACCGCATCGAACTCGTCGCGGCGGAGCCGGTGGTGCTGGATCCGGTCGCGTTTGATTGGGATGAGCAGGGCCACCTGTGGGTGATCGAGATGGCGGACTATCCGCTCGGCATGGATGGCAATGGCAAGGCCGGCGGACGCGTCGTGCGGCTGGCGGACACGGACCACGACGGCCGCTACGACAAGCGCCACGTCATCGTCAGCGACTTGAGTTATCCCACCGGCATTTTGACCTGGCATGAAGGCGTGATCGTCACCGCCGCGCCGGACATCTTTTTCATTTCGCCCGATGGCACGAAGAAGCTGCTCTACACGGGCTTCAGCACCGGTAACCAGCAGCTCCGCGTAAACGGCCTGCGCTGGGGCATGGACGGCTGGGTGTATTGCGCCGCGGGCGCGCATCACGGCGGCTACAACAAAGGCACGCAGATTGAGTGCAAGCTCACCGGCGAGAAGATTGACCTCGGCAGCCGCGATTTCCGCTTCAAGCCGGACACGGGCGAGTTTGATCCGCAGACCGGCCCCTCGCAGTTCGGCCGCGCCCGCGATGACTGGGGCCACTGGTTCGGCGTGCAGAACAGTTTCCCGCTCTGGCACTACGTGTTGCAGGATCACTACCTGCGCCGCAATCCGCACGTCATCCCGCCGGACCCGATCCATCAGCTCTTCCCGCGCAATCCGCCCGTCTATCCCGCCAGCAGCATGGAGAAGCGCTTTCACAGCTTTGACCAGGCCGGACGCTTCACCAGCGCCTGCGGCATCGAGGTCTATCGCGATCAGGTGCTCTTCACCGACGGCAAAACCCACGCCTTCACCTGCGAGCCCTTCCACAACGTCGTGCAGCATCACCTCCTCGAAGACGACGGCGTCACCTTCAAAGCCGTGCGCGATCCCGCCGAGTCCAAGATGGACTTCCTCGCCAGCGAAGACCGCTGGTGCCGCCCCGTCATGGTCCGCACCGGCCCCGACGGCGCGCTCTGGGTGGCGGACATGTATCGCTACATGATCGAGCACCCGCAGTGGCTGCCGCAGAACGGCAAAGAGGAGCTTCTGCCCCATTACCGCGAAGGGGACGACAAGGGGCGGATTTGGCGGGTTGTTAAAGACTCTTTTGGATCACAACCAGTCTTCGAATGGGACAACCTTCCTATGAAGCTTGATTCCTCCAATGGCTGGCTCAGAGACAAGGCGCAGATGAAAGCGTTATGGAGCGGAGTCGGCGATGCTTCGGTCAGCGGTGCAGCCAACATCAAAGCTCAAACAGCATGGACGCTTCTCATGAAGGGCAAGCTAAAGACTTCCGACTGCATGAAGCTTCTCGAAGATGAGGCTCTGCCTGTTCGTGAACAGGCTCTGCAAATGACCGAGAAGCTTGAATGGAAGGGCGACGAATCATCGCCTCTCCAAAAGGTGCTGGCGAAGCTTGTGAACGACAAGGATGCCAAGGTGCGGCTGCAATTAGCCTGCACGCTCGGCGAACTGAAATTCGAGTGGGCGGGAGATTTGCTCGCGGAGGTACTCAACAGCGCGGAGCCGGGTTCGCCGCTGCAAGGGGCGGCTTTGAGCTCGGTGCTGCCGCATCTGGAGCGGGTTTGTGCCCGTGCGGACACCCAATCGTTCGCGATGCTCCTGCGCTGCGCTTTGGCCACGAAGAACGAAAAAGCCATCGCAGCGCTCGTAACACGTCCAGACTCGCAAAAGGGCTTGGAAGAACTTCTGGCCGTTTTAGATGAGAAAAACCTCTCGCTCGCGGCTTTCGCGAAACAGGTCACGAACGCGAAGGCGCGTGAAGCGGTCGGAAAAATGGCGGCGAGGCTGCAACAGGCTGCAGAGTCGATCCAAACGGCTCCGACGATGGAATCGCTGGCCTTGCTGGCATCAGATCGTGAGCATCGGGAGACGGTGAAAGCGCTGCTGCCGGAGCTTTGGGCGAAGACGGGCAACGCGGAGGTGCTGCGGCTCGTCGCGAAGCTGCAACCGCAGGGCGGCGTGGAGTTTCTGCTCGAAGGCTGGGACCAGCGCACCCCGGCGCTGCGGGTGCAGATCCTCGAAACGCTGCTCTCAAACGACGCCTGGACGCTGGCGCTGCTGAAACGGCCTGAAGCCAAATCCGCCGACGCGGCGACGCGGGCGCGGTTGATGAAGCACCCGAAGAAAAACATCGCCAGCCTGGCGGAGAAGGTCTTCGCGGACTCCACGAGCGCCACGCGGGCGGCGGTGGTGGAGAAGTTCAAACCAGCGCTGAAGCTCAAGGGCGACGCGGCACGCGGGAAGACCGTTTTCGCGAGCGTGTGCATCAGTTGTCACAAACTCGAGGGCGTGGGCCTCGAACTCGGCCCGGACCTGCGCAGCGTGGCGCAGCATGACGCGGAGAAGCTCCTGAACTCCATCCTCGACCCCAGCGCCATCATCGAGCCGGGTTTCATGGCCTACCACTGCACCCTGAAGAGCGGCGAGCAGCTTTACGGCGTCATCGCCACCGAAACCAGCGCGAGCTTGACGCTGAAGATGGCCGGGAACCTGACGAAATCGGTGCTGCGCAGTGATGTGGCCTCTTTGAAGAGCGCAGGCACATCCTTGATGCCAGAAGGCCTGGAAGCCGCGATGACACCGCAGTCGCTCGCAGACCTCATCGCTTACTTGCAGGCACCGAGGCATTGATACCCCACAGCACCTTCACAGCCTGGGCCGTGGCTTTGACGTTGTGTACCCGGAACATCTGCGCGCCGCGTGTGATGCCGGAAGCAATGCAAGCCACGGTGCCAGGATCGCGATCCGTGGGGTCGCGTTGATCAAGGACCTGACCAATCACCGTCTTGCGCGAGACCGGCAGCAAGATGGGACGCTGGAAACCATGCAAGCGCTCCAGCTCTCGGTAGATCGTGAGGTTGTCATCGCGCTGCTTGGCGAAGTCGATGCCGGGATCGAGCACGAGGTGGTCCAACGGCAACCCAGCACTCATGGCAAGGGCGAGCTTCTCTTCAAAAAAGGTATCGAGCGTGTCCATGATGCTGGCGTAACCGACATGCGTGTGCGGCACTTTCGGCTGGCCGACGCTGTGCATGATGAGCAAAG
>CAXNNN010000024.1:0-17323 GCA_964203095.1 Verrucomicrobiaceae bacterium
CGCCTCTACTTTAATTTCGGCAACGCCGGCAAGCAGCTCTGCGACAAAAATGGCAACCTCATCACCGACATCCACGGCGTGAAGTGCACCAACCAAAACAATCGCCCGTATCAGCAAGGCATGGTCTTCCGCTGCGAGCTGGATGGCAGCAGGGTGGAGATGCTCGCCTGGAACTTCCGCAACAACTGGGAGGTGGCCGTGGACTCGTTTGGCACCATGTGGCAGAGCGACAATGACGACGATGGTAACAAGGCTGTGCGCATCAACTACGTCATGGAGTTCGGCAACTACGGCTACTCTGACGAGATGACCGGCGCAGGCTGGCAGACCCCGCGCATTGGCCTGGAGCAAGACATCCCGCAACGCCACTGGCATCAAAACGATCCCGGTGTCGTGCCCAACATGCTGATCACCGGCGCAGGCTCACCGACTGGAATGCAGGTGTATGAGGGCGATCTGCTGCCGAAGATTTTCAAAGGCCAGCCGATCCATTGCGATGCCGGGCCGAACGTCGTGCGCGGTTACATCACGCAACCCGACGGTGCTGGCTACAAAGCGGAGATCGTCAACGTGATGCAAGGCGTGAAGGACAAGTGGTTCCGCCCGAGCGATGTGTGCGTGGCTCCCGATGGCTCGCTCATTGTTGCCGACTGGTATGATCCCGGTGTTGGTGGCCATGGCATGGGGGACACCGGACGTGGGAGATTGTTCCGGGTGACGGTGAAAGCGGCGGAGAAGTATGTAATGCCGCTCACAGGCCACTCCGTCACGGTTGGAAACGCGGCGCTCGCTATCGATCAATTGAAGTCTGCGAATGAAGCGACGCGCTATTTGGCGTGGACGGCGTTGAAAGGTTCCAGAGCGAAGGCTGAGCCTGAGCTGAAGTCGCTATTCGAAGATAAGAAGGCCAACCCGCACGATCGCGCGCGGGCATTGTGGTTGCTGACCAAGATTGCAGGCAGCAACGCTGCGAATTACCTCGACGCCGCGCTCACCGACAGCGACGAAAACATCCGCATCACCGCGATCCGCGCGGCACGGCAATTGTATCGCGACCAACCGGAAAAGCTGAGTCATACCGTAGCATCAATTATCGAAGATCAGGCTTCCGCTCTGCGGCGCGAGTCAGCAATCGCGCTGAGATTCGATGAATCAGACGATGCAAATCAGATTTGGACCTCTCTGGTGTGGAAGACCAAGCAAGTGGATCGTTGGCTCATTGAAGCACTCGGAATAGGAGCTGACTCGATGTGGTCGCATCGTTATGATGCATCGGCTGCGATCATGTCCAAGCAGCCCCCAGATGAGGGCTTAGAGGCAAGATTTCAGGTAGCTATACGCGGCAGAGCTGAGCAGACTCCAAGCTTCGTTAATGATAGCCTGACCAACCCTCAGTCAGTGTTCGCAAGTATTGCGCGGGATCAACCCCTCCGACTCCTCCGCGCCCTCCAACTCCAGCCCGCCTCCAACGACGCTGCTGTTGCCAAAGTCGCGATGGACATCTTCCTCAAGGCCGACAACGAAACCTCGCTCGCGGCCACCGCTCTGCTCGACCGCAACGCAATCGCTTCGAATCCTGAAGCGAAAGCTCGGCTTGATTCGCTGCTCAAGCCCGTCATCGGCAAGCCCGAGTTCGTGAACCTCGTGCAGCGGCTCAGCCTCACGGGCTTCGAGAAGGAACTGCTCGACTACGTGCTCGCGAACCCGTCGGCCAGCGAGGCGATTGCCGCTGCGAAGCTCATCGCGGCGAATCGCGATGGCACGGCTGATTTGCTGGCGAAGGAAGAACCCGCGCAGGGCAAGGCCCTTGCCACCGTGCTTGGTCGCGTGAGCGATCGTGCGAGTGTGGCCGTGCTGAACACCGCGTTCTGGAAGGTGAAGGACCACAGCGTGCGTGCGACGATGATCGACGCGCTGGCGCTCAGCAGCGAAGGCAGCAAGGCCGTCCTGAAATGGAACGCCGAGAAGAAACTGCCCGAGGACCTGAAAGCCGGAGCCGCGCTCGCGCTCAGCCGCAGCACGGATGCAGGCGTTCGCGATCAAGCAGCGAAGGAACTCCCCGTGCCCGCCGCGCTGGGCGCTGAGAAGTTCCCTCCGATGGCCGAACTCATGAAGATGAGCGGCGATGTCGCGAAAGGACAGACTGCGTTCATGGCAGCGGGTTGTGTCGTCTGCCATCAGGTCAAAGGCCAGTTCATCAATTTCGGTCCCGACCTCAGCGTGATCGGCAACAAGCTGAGCAAGGACGCGATGTTCACCGCCATCCTCTACCCAAGCGCAGGCGTGGAGCACAGCTTCAACGGCGTAACGATCACCACCAAGGCGGGCGCGCAGATAGTGGGCTACATCATCAGCGACACCAACGAGGAACTGACCCTGAAGATCGCAGGCGGTGCGCAGCAGGTGGTGAAGAAGAACGAGATAACCAAGCGTGAGGAGATGAAGCAATCGCTGATGCCTCCTGGATTAGCTGCGGGGATTGGTCCGCAAGGGCTGGCCGATTTGGTCGCGTGGATGCAGACGCTGAAGTGAGTCCGATGTTGGGTGTTCACGCTTCAGCGTGTCAAGAGGTCCGGAGGCACCCTGAAGCGTGAACACCGAACTCACTCCCTCGTCACCGTCTCATCCAGATTCAGCAGGACCCGCGCGACCAAGCGCCAAGCCATGGTCTCGTCGCTACCGGCTTGGCGCTCGTCTTGCAGGAGAGCCTGTAAGCGCTGCGACTCCTCGCGCGTCGGGGTGCGGGCGGTGCAGAGTTGAAAGCCATGGTGTAGGCGCTGTTCGTCGCTCTGCTTGACCTCTTGCAATCGCTTGCCCAGAGCGACGGCGAACTCATCGAAGGCAGCGTCGTTGAGCAAGGTCAGGGCTTGCAAGGGCGTGTTGCTGCGGATTCGTCGCGTGCAGGTTCCAAGGCCTTCGGGGGCATCGAAAACACTGAGCGACGGCGGCGGCGTGGCGCGGAAGACAAAGGTGTAGAGCGCTCGGCGATAACGATCCGCGCCCTTGCTCACTGGCCAGGGGCGCTTCACTTGGCCAAGGGACATGACGCCTACAGGAATAGGTGGATACACGGGTGGACCACCGAGCTTGGGCGCTAGCAGACCACTCGCAGTCAGGGTGACATCACGCACGATCTCGGCATCCAGGCGAAGCCGCGTCTGACGCCAGAGCAGGTAGTTGCGGGGATCGGTGAGCAGCGCGCCAGATAGCATTTCTGGCTCATTGCTCGCGGCTCCCTGCGCGGTGCTCGAAGATTGTCGATAGGTCTGGGACATGACGATGTCCTTGTGCATGGCCTTCAAGCTCCAGCCTTGGGCCATGAACTGGGTGGCCAGCCAGTCGAGCAACTCTGGGTGCGTGGGGGCGGAGCCCATGGTGCCGAAGTCGTTTTCGGTCTCGACAATGCCGCGTCCGAAATACTGCTGCCAGACACGGTTCATGATCACGCGTGCGGTGAGCGGGTTGTCGCGACTCACGATCCATTGCGCGAGGTCGAGGCGTGAGGGTTCTACCTTGTTCAATGGTGGCAGGACGGCGAGCACACCACGCTGCACGAGGGCATCGGGGCGTGTGAAATCGCCCTTGATGAAGACACGGGTTTCACGTGGCTTTGGAAGTTCCTGCATGACGAGGCTGGTGACTTTTGGGCTGACGCCAGCCTCGCGATCCTCCAGTTGGGCATTGAGTGAGTTGAAGCGCTTGTCCGTCTTCACCAGGGCAGCGAACACGGCCCGCTGCTGGTCAAAGTTGCGATCGGCGAAGGGTGTCTTCAAGGCCTTGACAACCTCCTTGCCAAGCTTGGCGCGGGTCTCTGGCGTGAGGGCCTTTTCGGCAGCGACGACGGCATTCGGATTGTCCTTCAAGTAGCGCTCGATCTCGAACCGAAGGTTAGCGATGTCGGCTTGAATGGCGCTTTGATCCTCGACGGGGGCCAAGGTCACCGTGCTGGTTTTCAGGCCGGCATGACCATCGGGCTCGGTGCTGTTGAAGAAGGCAAAGAGGCTATAGTATTCCTTGTGCGAGACGGGATCGAACTTGTGATCGTGGCACTGCGCGCAGGCGATGGAAAGGCCGAGCCAGACGGTGCCGGTGGTGCCAACACGATCCACGACGCTCTCAATGCGGAACTGCTCGGGGTCGATGCCGCCCTCGCCATTGACCTGGGTGTTGCGATGAAATCCGGTGGCGATTTTTTGATCGAGCGTGGCCTTGGGCATCTGATCACCAGCAAGCTGTTCAATGGTGAACTGGTCGAAGGGCTTGTCTTCGTTGAGCGCCTTCACGACCCAGTCGCGATAGGGCCAGATGCTGCGTGGAGCGTCAATGCTGTAGCCATTGCTGTCAGCGTATCGGGCCTGATCCAGCCACCAGCGGCCCCAGCGCTCGCCATAATGGGGGGACGAGAGTAGGCGCTCCACGAGAGCCTCAAACGAAGAAGGGTCCCGGCGGAACGCTGACACGAAGGTGGTGACCTCTTCGGGCGTGGGTGGCAGGCCGGTGAGATCGAGCGAGACACGGCGGATGAGTGTCTCGGGCGAGGCTTCAGGCGAAGGCTTCAAGCCCTCCTTGGCAAGACGCTGCTGAATGAAGAAGTCGATGGCGTTCGCACCAGGCGGAACATCGGGCCGCGTCGGTTTGATGAACGCCCAATGACGGTCATCGCTGGGCTGCTCGTTGGCCGGTGCTTGGGCACCTTCATCAATCCATTGCTTGACGAGCGTCACTTGAGCTGAGTCGAGCGGCGGCCGCTTGTAGGGCATCTTGGAGATCTCGGCGTGGGTGCCTTCGAGCGTCTGCACAAGCAGGCTGTCAGCGCTCTTGCCGGGCACAATGCTGGTGCCGTGCTCGCCACCTTTGAGGGCGGCAGCGGCGGTGTCGAGCTTGAGCTTGCCCTTCTGCGACGTCGCTCCATGGCACTTCACGCACTGGCTTTGCAGCAGGGGCTTGATCTGCTGCACGTAGTCGACGGCAGCCACGCCGGGCGTGGTGAGCAGGAGGAGGCTAGCGAGGGTGCGGCGCATGGACTGAGGATACGTAGCGTGCCATAGCGTGCTTGCGATGGGAGGCTACTTCACCTTGCCACTGTTCACAAACTCCTCCTGGCTCAAGAAGCTGTCTTGGTTCGCATCGAATTTCGGGAAGCGCTTGGGGGCTTCATCGGGGTCGGGCTGGTTGGCTAGGAATTCTTCGCGATTGAGCTTGCCATCCTGGTCTTTGTCCCGGCTCTTGAACATGGCAACGCGGTCCTGCTTGGGCTTGGCCTTTTCGCCGTTGGGGGCGTTGGCACGAAACTGAGGCTTGGCTTCGGGATGCGTGCCGAGAATGGCCCGCAGTTGCGCGACCACTTCAGGCTGATCCTTGGCCAGGTTCTTGGTTTCGTCTGGATCAGATTGATAATCGTAGAGTTCGAATTCAGCGGTGTCGGCAGACTCGCCAATCTTCTTCCACTCGACCAAGCGATAGCGCTCAGTGCGGATGGCACGGCCCAGCAGGTCATTGCGTGGATACACATGGATGATGTGTTCCCGTATCTTCTGCGTGGGGTCCTTCAAGACAGGGACAAAGCTTTTGCCATCCAAACCAGACGGGGCCTGCACACTGGCGAGTTCACAGAGCGTGGGGTAGATGTCCACGGTTTCGATGAAGGACTGGCTGCGTGCAGCTGCGATCCTGGGTGCGCTGACCATCACGGGGATGCGCGCGGCCTGCTGATAGTTCGTGTGCTTGCACCAGATACCGTGATCGCCGAGGTGCCAGCCGTGATCGCCCCATAAAACGATGATCGTGTTCTTGCTCAGGCCCGTTTCATCGAGCGTTCGCAGCACGCGGCCGAGCTGCGCATCCATGTAACTGGTGGCGGCATAGTAGCCGTGAATGAGCGTGCGTTGCAGATCTTCTGGCAGCGCGCCTTGCTCAGGGATGCCTTTGTAATTGCGCAACTCACCCCCGAACTGCGGAGCATAGCTGGGAGCACCTTCGGGCGGTGATTGCACATCGGCAGGCTTGAAGCTGGCGCGCTCGTAGAGGTCCCAATACTTCTTGGGCGCGACAAAGGGCAGGTGAGGCTTCACGAAGCCTACGCCAAGGAAGAAGGGTTGCTCAGGTTTCTTCGCCGCTGCTTGCAAGCGCTTGATCGCTTCCTCCGCCAGCAGTCCATCGCTATAGGCGTTGTCCGGCACATCCGAGTTCTCATAGGCCGCGCCTTTGGGCAAGTCCTTGGCGGGCTTATTCGAGAAGAGGGCTTCTTCACGGGTCAAACCCTTGGACGCCATATTCTCCTTCAAAGCATAGCCGACGACGGTGGCCTTGTAAGAGGGCACGCTCCACGAGGCTTCATCATCGACATTGCCGTGGCCGACATGGAAGATCTTGCCGAGCGATTCAGTGTGGTAGCCGCTGTTCTTGAAGGCCTGCGCCATTGTGACGGCATCGGGCCGCGTTTTGCGGAAGTTGGTGCCCAAGTCATAGATGCCTAGTGTTTGCGGACGGAAGCTGGTCATCAGCGAATTGCGTGAGGGCGAGCAGACTGCTTGGTTGCAGTAGGCGCTCTCAAACAAGACGCTGCGCTTGGCGAGGGCGTCAATGTTGGGGGACTTGATCTGTGTGTCGCCGTAGCAACCAAGAATGGGCTTCAGGTCATCGACGCAGATGAGGAGGACATTGGGCTTGTCGGCGGCGAGCACCGGAAGTGCTAGCAAGGTTAGAAGGAAAAGACGGATCATGAGAATGAAGGAGTATCGTTGAACCACGGAAGGCTATTTACTTGGCGGCCTTCTTCTTTGCTTTGCCATTGGCGGCTGCACGACCATCGGGCTTGGTCGGATCAAAAGCAGGGTTAGGGGAGGGGAACTTAACTCCGACGTCCTGCTGCCAAGCTTTGAGCAGTGCCTGCATCTGCTTCACGCGCTCGGGTTGTTGTGCGGCAAGGTCATTCTTCTCGCTAACGTCGCGGGCAAGATTGAAGAGTTCGGTCTTGCCTTCGAACCATTCGATGAGCTTCCAATCACCATGTCGAATCGCGGCACCGGGCGCGCCCCCTTGATTGCCATAATGCGGGTAGTGCCAGAACAAGGGGCGATCAGCGATCTTGCCCGTGTTGGTCAGCAAGGGCAGGAGGCTCACGCCATCCGTCTTGGTCGAAGGCGCACCGGTGGCAGCGAGCAAGGTGGGAACGTAATCAATGCTGCAAACCGGCGTGTCGACAGTGGTGCCAGCCTTGACCTTGGCTGGCCAGCGAATGATCAAGGGCTCACGAATGCCGCCTTCATAGAGCCAGCCTTTGCCCCCGCGATAGGGCAGATTGCTGGTCGGTGATCCTTCACTGGTAGACAGACCGCCGTTGTCGCTGGTGAAGATGACAATGGTGTTCTCGGCCAGTTTTAGCTCATCCAGCTTGGCTAGCACTTTGCCAACGGCAGCATCCATCGCTTCGATCATACCTGCATACACGGCGTGTTCCTGCACGGTGCGAACGTCGCGTGGGCCTTCCTTTTCAAACTTGGCTTTAAGCCCGAGCTTGGCACGTTTGGCTTCGTATTTCGCTTCTAGATCCTTGCGGGCCTGAAGTGGCGTGTGCACATCATAGAAGGGGAAGTAAACGAGAAATGGAGTGGTCTGGTTGGCCTCGATAAACTTTGAGGCGTCGGTTGCCAGTCGATCAGGTAAGTGCTCGCCGGGCGGGCCGTCTTCCAGACGAGGGTTGTCATAGGGCGTGAAGTATTTGCCGCGTCCATAGGGGCCACCGCGATCCACGCCGCCTTTGTTGATGTCGAAGCCCTGGTCCTCCGGCCAATGCCCTTCGGGGCCAAGGTGCCACTTGCCTGCGAAGAAGGTCGCGAAGCCTTTTGGCTTCAACATCTCGGCCAGCGTCACTTCCTCCAAGGCCAGTTGCATCTCATACGGCGCAGGCAACAGCTTGGTGTTGCGGTTCCACTTGTCGGGCTGCGCGGCACCGATGTAATCCGTGACGCCCGTGCGCTGCGGATACTTGCCCGTGATCAAGGCCGCTCGTGTCGGCGAGCAGACGGGACAGGCGGCGTAGGCATTGGTGAACTGCGCGCCTTGATTCGCCAAGAGGTCGAGGTTGGGCGACTCATAGAACGTGCTGCCGTAGCAACCCAGGTCGCGGGTGCCCAAGTCATCGGCAATAAAGAAGACGATGTTCGGTGGTGCCGCAGCAACAGCACTAGCGATTAGCAAGGGGACGAGGAAGCGAAACATCAGCCGCTTTATCGTTCTGAGTGCGGGCGAGCTATCGAGAAAGTAGCGGCGACTTCAGCCGAAGCCTCTAGATGCTGCTGGGCGAGCCGAGGAACTTCCGCACGTCGGCATAAAGCCCGTCTTGCGTGGACTGCTGCACATGGGGACGAAGGCCTTCAAACCATTCGCCTGTGCTGGGGTGATGCTGGCGCACCACATCCAACAAGAGGTCCATGCTGATCGGCACTGGTCGATTCGTATGCACAGCTTCGGACAAGGCCAGCTCAGCACTGCGGTCGAAGACCCACTTCAAATCGGCACCCGTGAAGTTCTTGGTTTCCTTGGCCAGCATTTCCACGTCGAGATGCGAGATCGGCTTGTCTTTGGCCAGAAGTTCAATGATCTGCGAGCGGGCCGGGCGATCCGGTGGCGGAACGAAGATGGTTTGATCGAAACGACCTGGACGACGGAAGGCGGGGTCGAGCTGCCATGGGCTATTGGTCGCGCCAACGACAAGGATGCGCGAGTTGTCGGAGCGCAGGCCGTCGAGTTCGTAGAGAAACTGGTTCACCAGATTGCGCACCTGACTTTCCCGCACGCTGCGGCGATCCACAGCAAGCGAATCAATCTCGTCAAACACGAGCACGCAAGGTGCATTGGCCCGCGCGGTCTCGAAGACTTGATGAAGATTGCGCTCGCTGCTGCCAAAATAAGGATCAAAAATTTCGTGCAGGCCGACGGCGAAGTAATTGCAGCCCACTTCTCCTGCGATGGCGCGGAGCATGAGTGTCTTGCCACACCCTGGAGGGCCAAAGATCAAGATGCCGCCACCCGCCTTGCGGCCATAGGCCTTGTAGAGGTCAGCGTGCTGCTGCGGGTAGACGATTTTCAGGCGAATCTCTTCCTTCAGCTCTTCCATGCCACCCACGGCTTCGAAGGTGACACGGGTGCGCTCGGCATCTCCAGGGGCGAAAAAGGTCTCAGGCCGCCAGTCTTCGATGGGCTCGTCGATGAAGTCTTCGAAGCCATCCGCAGGCATCTCTGCAGTATTGGAAAAGTCGTTACCCATGGGCTCCATCGCCGCGTTAGCAGCCGAGGCTTTGCGAACCTCAGCGACAGTGCGGCCTAGCTCTTGTTCGAGAGCTGGGTCAGAGATGGCGGCGTCGCTGCGGATTGCCTTTTCAAAGTGTTCCAAAGCACGCGGGCGGTCGCCTTCGCTGAGCAGCACGCGGCTCATCAGCAGATGCGCGGGGGCATTGGTGGCTTCGCTCTGCAGCACGCGCTCGACGCGAACGGCAGCGGCAGAGAAATCGCCGCTCAGCAGCAGCACGCGGGCGATGCCGAGCTGGGCATCGAACTGATCATCGTCGATGGCCAGCACGCGTTCGAAGGCGTCGCGGGCGTCGTCGAGTTGCAGTTCCTCAAGGCAGGCGTGGCCATGCAGCAAGAGCAAGGACACATTGTGAGGCGACTGCGCGAGGGCGTCGCGGATGGCTGTCAAGCGTGACATGGGGTGGGGTTGTTCACAGCCTGCGAGCGCATGTGAATACAGAAACTAGACTCGCTTAGTCGTTGAGTTCCAGGAAATTTTTCAGCAGTCTTTTACCTTCTGTGGTGAGGATGGACTCGGGGTGAAACTGCACCCCGTGGATGGGAAATTCCTTGTGGCGCAGGCCCATGATCTCGGATTCGTCATCGGCAGCGACGGCGGTGATCTCGAGGCAGTCGGGTAAAGTGTCGCGATTCACGATCAGGGAATGGTAACGTGTGGCCTCTATCGGGTTCGGCAGGTTCTTGAACACGGAAGCTCCCGTGTGCTTGATCTGTGAGACCTTGCCATGCATCAGACGCCCGGCGCGAATGACATCGCCACCATACACGTGGCCGATGGATTGGTGGCCCAGGCAAACGCCCAGCACCGGCGTCGTCGGACCAAACTTCTCGATCACCGCGCAGCTGATGCCGGCTTCCTTCGGCGTGCAGGGACCGGGGGAAATGCAGATGCGCTCAGGCTTGAGCTTGGCGATCTCTTCCACCGTGATCTGGTCATTGCGATGCACCTGCATCTCCACCCCCATTTCGCCGAAGTATTGGACGAGGTTGTAGGTGAAGGAGTCGTAATTGTCGATGATCAGCAGCATGGTGGCCTGAGAGGTTGCGTGCTCAGCGCAGCGCGGGCTGCGGAAGTTCCTTCAACTGAATGTGGCGATACTCCATCAGACCGCGATCACCTTCCAATCCGATGGGACCCGTGGCAGGGAGCTTGAGGGCGTCTTCCAGCACCTCGCCGTTGCACTCGCAGTGGGCAATGCCGTCCTTCACGGTGACAATGATCTGGTTCCAATCCTGGGGCTTGTAGGCCTTCAGTTCCTTGTAGGGACCAGCGACGAGATAGTCGCGGCACTGGAGCTGTGGCTTGCGAATGAAGATACCGCTGTCGGCATCCACGGCAGCACGGAACTCGATCTTCAAGATGAAGTTCTTCGGGAACTCGGCGGTGGTGTAAAGCTGGCCGGTGAGCTTGTCCGCTCCTGTGGGGAAGCTCACTGAGAGCACGCCGTCCTTTGCTGAGTAACGTGCATCGCTCGATGCCACCTTGCCGTCGAAGGTCTCCAGGATCTTGCCAGGATTCGGATCATCCTTCTTGGTCTTCTCGCGGTAACCCCAGCCGGTCAGGTCCTTGCCGTTGAACAGGCTGGTGAAGCCTGGCTCCGGGGTCCAGTCTTGGGCATGGAGGGAAAGTGAGCTAACCAGTAGGAGAAGCAGGAGGCGTTTCATGATGGGAGACAAGTATTTAGTGCTTGGTGTTTGGTGCTGAGTTCGGGTTTGGAACGGGGTGCTTTAGATGCCAACAACTTAGCATTCATTACTGTTGGGCCTTCACCCAACACGCAGCGTCTGATCCCGTGACGGCCCGATGCCGAGCAGGCCCACAGGTGCTCCAGCAAGCTCGGCGAGGCGAGCGAGGTAGGCCTTGGCCAGCGGTGGCAGTTCGTTGTAGTCCTTGATGCCGCTGAGGTCTT
This sequence comes from Verrucomicrobiaceae bacterium, assembly GCA_964203095.1. Classification (GTDB taxonomy): domain Bacteria; phylum Verrucomicrobiota; class Verrucomicrobiia; order Verrucomicrobiales; family Verrucomicrobiaceae; genus JAEUHN01. The sequence continues at coordinate 11,223 of CAXNNN010000024.1, forward strand.
GCTTCCAGCCTTGGTGCTCTTCGTAGATCGGCTTGCAGCGTTCGATCTCTGCGATGGTGCTTGGCGGATAATGGATGACCGTGCCGTCCAACTCGTAGGCAGTGCAGATGCTGATGGTGTCCAAGCCGTCGAGGCCGTCGAGATTGGTGATAGCCAGTTCGTCGGCACCATTGACCATGCACGCATAACGGATTAGCACCATGTCCAGCCAGCCACAGCGGCGGGCACGGCCCGTGGTCGCGCCAAACTCGCGACCCATGTTGTGCAGCATGTCGCCGATGGCGTCATTTTCCGTGATGAAAGGGCCAGAGCCGACACGCGTGGTGTAGGCCTTGGCGACGGCGACCACGCGGTCGATGTAGCGGGGCGGAAAGCCTGAGCCGGTGCAAGCACCGCCGCTGGTCGTGTTCGACGAGGTGACATAGGGATAGGTGCCATGGTCGATGTCCAGGTAGGTTCCCTGGGCACCTTCAAAGAGGATGTTCTTGCCTGCTTTCTTCGCTTCGTGCAGCGCGACAACCGTGTTGGTCACGTGCGGGGCGAGCGCCAGGGCGGCTTCACGCAGCTTGGGAATCACTTCGTCGGCATTGATCGGGTCGATGCCCTGGCTGACGATGAAGGCATTGTGCAGTTCGATCCGCTCGGCGACCTCGTTGCAGAGGGTATCGGCATCGCGTAGAGCCGAGCCACGCAGGCCGGTGCGTTCCACTTTGTCGGAATACGACGGACCGATACCGCGACCGGTGGTGCCGATCTTCTTCAGGCCACGCATGACTTCACGCGCCTTGTCCAAGCCCTGGTGATAGGGCATGGCGAGGTGGGCACAGTCGCTGATGAGCAGGTTTTCGTGGGTGATCTTGACGCCCTGGCCGCGCAGCTTGTTGATCTCGGCCACCAACCCGATGGGATCGAGCACGACGCCGTTGCCGATGACATTCAGCTTGTCGCCCCAGAGAATGCCGCTGGGCACGAGGTGCAGCACATACTTCACATCGTCATGGATCACCGTGTGACCCGCGTTGTTGCCGCCCTGGGCACGTGCGACCACATCGACATGCTCGGTGAGGTAATCAACGATCTTGCCCTTGCCTTCATCGCCCCACTGGGCGCCCACTACGATGGTATTTGCCATGATGCTATTGTCTGGAATCTACAGAAACGGAATTGTCAGAAAGCCGATGATTTGGAACGAGAAAAGGGCGTGGTCAACCCCAAGGGCGAACCCAAGGAAAGTCACCAGCCCCGATTTTCAATGGTGAGGGGATCAGTTCCCCAAGCCGCCGGTCATGATCATGGCGGCGACGCCGAGCACGGCGAGCAAACCAACCACGCCGAGGGCCATGAGCAAGCTTCGAGTGCCATCTCTGATGGGCTTCTTCTTGCCAAAACCAGTGCGGGCACCGCGCTCGATGGGGCGGCTGCCGTAGTCGCCACTGGAAGAGGACGTGCTTGATGCGCGAGGAGCGGAGAACATGCTGCTGCCACCACGGGCGGCTGAGGCTGCGGGAGCCGCGGCTTCGTCGTAGAAGGCGGCGCTCACATTGCCAATTTCAAACGTCGCACCGTGGCCGAGTTCCACATTCGCCACACGTTCGCCGCTGACCTTGGTGCCGTTGGTCGAGCCGAGATCTGTGAACGTCCAGGTGCTACCGTCATGGGTGAACTCACCATGACTGCTGGAGACGGAACCATCGGGAATGCAGATGTCATTGTCCTCCGTGCGACCCACGGTATGGCGTGCGGCGGAGAGTTCAAATTCGAGCACTTGTCCTTCGGTGGTGTTGATGACGAGACGGGCCATAAATGGGGGATTAATACTCCCGTTTTATCGGGTTCAGCGAGTTTCTTCAATCAGTTTGGCGAACTCCGCGAAGAAATACTTCGCATCGTTCGGTCCCGGTGCGGCTTCCGGATGATACTGCACGCTGAAAACGGCGTGGTCGCGGTGGCGGATGCCTTCCACGGTGCCGTCATTCAGATTGATGTGGGTGACTTCCACGTTTCCTGGCAGGCTGCCGGGATCAATGGCGAAGCCGTGGTTCTGCGAGGTGATGGACACCTTGCCGCTGCGCAGGTCCTTCACCGGCTGGTTGCCACCGCGATGGCCGAACTTCAGCTTGAAGGTCTTACCACCGAAGGCGTGGCCGAGAATCTGGTGCCCCAGGCAGATGGCGAAGATGGGCTTCTTGCCCACGATCTCCCGAATCTCTTCGTGGATGTAGCCGAGCGCCGCTGGATCGCCAGGGCCGTTGGAAAGGAAGACGCCATCAGGATTCTTCGCCAGCACGTCCTTGGCGCTGGTATTGGCAGGCACCACATCCACGGCGAAACCCATCTGCCGCAGGCGGCGCAGGATGTTGCGCTTGATGCCGAAGTCATAGGCCACGATGCGATACTTCGCCTCAACCAGCGGGTGGAAGGCACCTGTCTTACCGCCTTCACGATTCTGGCTCGGGCTGGGGATGTCCCACTCGCGGCTCTCCAGGTCCTCTGGGTCCCAACGGTAAGCCGTCGGCGTGGACACCTCTTTGACAAAGTCGCTGCCTTCCATCGGCGCACTCTTCAGCGCCAAATCGACGGCCTCCTGCACCGTGCCGACCTCCATGGTGATCACGGAGCGCATAGCTCCGCGAGTGCGCAGGTGCTTGGTCAGGGCGCGGGTGTCGATGCCCTGGATGCCAGGGATCTTCCACTGCTTCAAATACGAATCCAGGTCCGTCTCCGCCCGCCAGTTACTCACGACCGGGCTGAGTTCTTCAATCACAAAGCCCCGCACATGCGGCTGACTGCTCTCGTCATCGAGCGAGTTGATGCCGTAGTTGCCAATCTGTGGCGCGGTCATGGCCACGATCTGACCGCGATAGCTCGGATCGGTCAGCACCTCCTGATAACCAGTCATGGAGGTATTAAAGCAAGCCTCGCCGGTCGCTGTGCCGGTCGCGCCAAAGGATTCGCCTTCAAAGTATCTGCCGTCTTCCAGTGCCAGGATTGCTCTCATCAAGGGGTAGTTCGTGGGTCAAATTCGGCGCGCAACTAGCCGTGCTGCGCTGGGGATGCAAGGGCGAAGGGGCAAGATAGCAGAGTGAGCGGTCTCGGTATTCTGCCGTTTGCCCGACATCACAACTCCACAAGGTCGATCACCCTCACTTCTTGAGGCCAAGCATCCACCCAGTAGGTCAACAGGTAGCCACCAATCACCACATTGCTCAAGGCGCGCCCTGTCGAGTCCCGTGTGAAGTAATCGGGCGTGCGAAACGGTGGGGTTGCCAATTGATAGACAATCTTGGCGACCTTGCGCTGTCGGACCTTGGACAGTTGCAAAAAGACTTCGAGCGCCTTTGCCGAAAAGACGGGCTCGTAGCGCTCAGGCATTTTTGGAGCCTGCCACGAATTGGGAGAGAGGAAACTTTTCGCCCGCATCCATCTTATCCATGCGGCGTTTCATCTCACGCTGCCAGGCTGGCGAATTCTGTTTAAGACGATGCAATTCAGCACTCATCAACACACGCTGACGCTCGCTGAGCTGGGGCAGCTTCTCCTTGATGCTCACAAAGTTTGCAGAGGTCATGGCTGATTTTTACTGGGTAAGGCGAGGGTAATCAAGAGCACACTTCCAGCCAGGTTTCGACCGGTGCCTCCCTCACCGCACGAACTGAAACTCCGGCAGCAGCAGCACGCTCCAGAGCAGGTCTTCCAGGCTTTGCGCGGTGGGCACGGGGCCGGTGAGCTCTAGCAAGACGGCCAGCTCTTCGGCGGTGGGGGGGCGGGACAGCAGGCGCAGGTAGAGATCGCGGATGATATCAGCGCTGCCTTTGCCAGCGGCGGCCCAGCTTGCGGCGCCGTGTTTCAGGTAGCCTGCGAGCACATTGCCATTGGCTAGGTCGATGGCCTCCAGCGTGGTCAGGTTCTCGGGGCGGACGGTAACGATCTGTTCGCGGTTCGGCCGACCCAGGGCGCGCATCAGCATATTGCTGGTGACGAGCGACGCGCGGACATACTCGGGGATCTCCCCGCCGCCTTGGCTCAGGGCGCTCTGAATCGCGCGGCTGGTGATGCTGTCCCAGGTCTGGCGATTGCGACAGGCCACAGCAGGCTGCCATTCCGGCGCGGGCTTGGCGAAGGCCCCCTTGGCATTCGGCACACTGCGGGTCCACTGCCAGGTGTTGTCCGTGCTGATCGTTTCCTCCTTGCCGTCGGCGAACTTCAGCCGCGCTTCAAAGTAGCCCGCCGCTGGGTTCGGGCCGCTGCCCCCGTTCTTCACCACCATCAGGATCGTGTTCGCCCCGGCGCGCAGGTTGGCGGTCAGCGGGTAGGTCTCCGCCGTCAGCAGATCGGCATCGCTGCCCACCAGCTTATTATTCACGTAGAGCTGATACTCATTGTCCGCCGTGATTACCGCCTTGGCCAGCTTGGCGGCCTGGGGCAGCTTCAGCACCTTGCGCAGCGTGATGGTGTCGCCCGCCTCGGCCTTGCCGGTGTCGTTGATCCAGATCCAGTGCGCGCTCGGCTTCACACTCGGGTCAGGGTGACCGCGCAAGACGGAGCCATGCGCACTCGTCGGCCCCGCGCTCGTGATCTGCCACACCGTATCCACGAACTGCTCCGCCGTCAGCCGCCGCGCCACCGGGCCCGCATAGACGAACGAAGCCGCGTCAGCCTCCACCGTGGCCGTGTGGCTCTGGCTTTGATAAGCCTGCGAACTGGCGATGAAGGCGAGCATCTTCTTCACATCGTAGCCATCCGCCGCGAAGCGATTCGCCAGATCATCCAGCAGGTCCGCGCTCCAGGGCTCCGTGTGCATCGCATCCACCGGGTGCACGATGCCGCGCCCCATGAGCCGATGCCACAGGCGGTTCACGATCGTGCGGGTGAAGCGGCCATTGTCCTTATGCGTCATCAGCGCTGCCAATTCCTTCAGGCGCTCCGGTTTCGGCTTGCTCGCGTCGATGGCTCCCAACTCTGGGAAAATCCACGCAGCCCTGGCCATGCGGCCCGTGGGCTTGTCGCAGCGATTGATCTCCAGCGGCTGCTCCGCGTAGATCGCCGCCAGATTGTAGGCCTCATCCAGCTTCCAGCGGTCGATGAAGCTATCGTGGCACGACGCGCACTTCATATTGATGCCCAGGAAGACTTGGCTGATCGACTGCGCGAACTGCACCTCCCGCACCTGGCTCGCATTCACATTGCCACGCCATTGGATGCCATTGATAAAGCCCTCGCTCTCACCGCTCGGAGCCATCAGTTCCCGTGTGAACTGATCGAAGCGCTTGTTGCTCACCAGCGACTGATACAGCCAGTTCGTGATCTGCTTCCGCCCACCGTCGATGTAACCCGTGCCCACATAGTCATTGCGCAGCAGATCGTTCCACATCGTCAGCCAGTGCTCCGCGTAGTCCACGTCCCGCGCCAGCACTGCCGCGATCATCTTCGCGCGCTTGTCCGCGCTGCGATCCGCCAGGAAGCTCTGCACCACTTCCGCCGCCGGGGGCAGACCGATCAGGTCAAGATGCACTCGGCGCAGAAAAGTCGCGTCATCCGCAGACTCGGGGCGCGGCTGCTTATGCGCAGTCAGATACGTGTCGATGATCCGGTCGATCGGGTGCGTCCGGCCTTCGACCGCCGCAGGCAGCGTCACCACACGCGGCTTCAGCGGCGGCTCATAGCCACTCTTGCCAAAGGTAAAGCCCTCCTCCCAGGCCAGCCCCTCCGCCACCCACCGGCGCAGCGTCTCGATCTCTGCGGCCGACACCCGCGCCCCCTTTGGCGGCATTTGCGTCTCTTCATCCGTCGTCGTCAGCACCTTCAGCAGTAGGCTCTGGTCCGCCTTGGCCAGATCAACGATCGCGCCATTCTCCGAGCCCTCCAGCAGGTCCTGCCGCGTGTTCATGCTCAGCCCGCCCTTCTTCTTCTCCCCCAGGTGGCACTCCGCGCAGTGCTTCTTCAGGATCGGCACCACCTGATGCGCGAAATCAATAGCCGCCGCAGCAGGTAGCGCGGCGAGGAGCGAAAGGCAGAGAAGGGGACGGAACATGGAGTCCGACCAAACGACGCGTGAAGCGTCAGGTTTGCACGTGTTTGACAGAGCTGCCCGCCACTCTGGC
>CAXNNN010000025.1:0-16815 GCA_964203095.1 Verrucomicrobiaceae bacterium
TGCACCCGCTGCTGCTGCGGCCGCCGCCCCTGCTGCCCCCGTGGCCGCTGGTCCCGCTCAGGAACTGACGCTGAAGCCCGATGCCGTGAACCCGATGGCCTTCAACGCCAAGGCCTTCACCGTGAAGGCTGGCCAGCCGGTGAAGCTGACCTTTGACAATGCCGCCGCCGTGCCGCTGCCGCACAATGTGATCGTTGGCAAAGCTGGTAGCAAGGACGCCCTTTTTGCCGCTGCGATGAAGGTCGCCACCGATCCGCAGGGCATGGCCAAAGGCTACGTGCCTGAGGACGCCAACGTGCTGGCGCACACCAAGCTGGTGCAGCCTGGTCAGAAGGAGACGATCGAATTCGTCCTGCCTGCCGCCGGCGATTACCCCTACATGTGCACTTTCCCAGGGCACTCGATTCTGATGAACGGCGTGATCACCGCCGAGTAGCCTTTTACCAACCTCTTGATAACTCACATCTTTATGGCCGGAAATCTTGTCACCTTTACCGAAGCGAACTTCCAGGAAGAAATCGACAGCTCCCTGGTGCCCGTCATCGCTGACTTCTGGGCCGAATGGTGCGGCCCTTGCCGCATGTTGACCCCCATCTTGGAAGAACTGGCCGCCGAGCAGGCAGGCATGGTCAAGATTGGCAAGGTCAACGTGGACGAGAACCCCGCTCTGGCCGCGCAGTTCAGCGTGCGCAGCATTCCCATGCTGGTCTTCTTCAAGGGCGGTAAGCCCGTGGAGACCGTCGTTGGCGTGCAGTCCAAGGGGGCGCTAACCGCGAAGCTCGATGCCCTGGCTTAGTCGCGACCCCAGGGCGGCTGCCAAAAACATCACGCCCTGCACCAGCACGATGCAGCCCCCTGGCGAGGCATCGGCTGCAAAGGCAATCCACAGCCCAGTCGCCGTGGCCAACACGGCGCTGGCCACGGACACGAGAAGCATCGTGTCCAACCGTTTGGTGACCTGATGCGCTGTCGCGCCGGGCGTGACCAGCAGAGCCACGACCAGGATCAAGCCCACCGCTTTGAGTGCGGTCACAATCGCGAGCGATAGCAGGACGAGCAGCCCGTAGTGGCCGACGCGCACATGCAAACCGAGAGCCCGGGCTTGCGCAGGATCAAAGCCCATCAAGAGCAGATCGCGGCGCTTGGTCAGCGTGATGAGCAGCACGGGCAAGGCGACACACCACGTCTCGATCACCTGCGCATCGGTCAGGCCCAGAATGTTGCCGAACAGAATGTGATCCAGATGCAGGTCCGTCGTGGTCTTGCTCATCATCACCAGCCCCAGCGCAAACAATCCCGTGAAGACCACGCCCATGACCGTGTCCTCCTTCACACGGCTGGTGGCCTTCACATAGCCGGTTGCAATCGCGCAGAACAGGCCGGAGCCAAAGGCTCCCACGCCCAGTGGCAAGCCCAACCAGTAGGCCAAGACGATGCCCGGCAGCACCGCGTGCGAGATCGCATCGCCCATCAAAGCCCAGCCACGCAGCACCAAAAAACACGAAAGCACCGCGCACGACGCGGCAATGAGGCAGCCCACCACCAGAGCCTCGCGCATGAACTCAAATTGCAGCGGGTTCATCATGCCCGCGCCCTCCTCCATGAGGCGATGCGACCGTGCTTCGGCGCGAACAGCCAGACCAGCACGAACACCGCCGCTTGCAGCGTGACAACGCACCCGCCTGTGGCACCATCGAAGAACCAGCTCGCATACGCACCGACCAATCCCGTGCCCGCGCCTAGCAGTGAGGCGATCCAGATCATGTTGCCGAACCGATCGGTGATCAGGTAAGCCGTTGCGCCTGGTGTCACCAGCACCGCCACGACCAAGCAGGCACCCACCGTTTGCAGGGCTGCGACTGCCGTGGCCGACAGCAAGGTCAGCAGCAGCACATGCAGCGCATTCACTGGCATTCCCAGCGCGCGAGCTTGGCCGGGATCAAACGTGATCAGCATCAGGTCCCGCCATTTAAGCAGCAACGCCGTGAGCGTGATGGCGCTGACGATCACCAGCTGCCAGACATCCGCAGGCGCAATGCCCAGAATGTTCCCCAGCACGATCGTGCGCAGGTCCACCTTCGACGGATACAGCGAAATGAGCACCAGCCCGAGCGCGAAAAAGGTGGTGAACACAATGCCAATGGCCACGTCCTCGCGCAGCTTCGTGCGCTGCTTTACCAAAGCCATCGCCCCCGCCGCGAACAAGCCCGACACGAACGCGCCCACACTGAACGGCCAGCCCAATAGATACGCTATCGCCACGCCCGGCACCACCGCGTGAGACAGCGCATCGCCCAGCAACGACCAGCCGCGCAGCGTGATGAAGCAGGACAAGAAGCCGCCGACACCGCCGACCAGCGCACTCGCAGCAATGGCGCGCAGCATGTAGTCGTAGTGCAGCGGAGCGAGCAGCGCGTCGATGCTCACGGCCCCACCTCCTTCTCGCGTGTCTCCACCACTTCGGGGCGCTCAGCGCGGTCTTTGTATTCCAAGTGCCCGCCTTTGCCGAAGACCAGTGGACGCTCGTCATCGGTCAACACACTGACTTCCTGAGCATCGTGTTTTTGGATGGTGGACGCCTCAAAGTTGAAGTGCCGCAGCACACCACCGAAGGCCTTGGTCAGGTTCTCAAGTGTGAACACCTTCTCCGTCGGGCCATACTCCAGCACGGTGCGATTGATCAGCACCACATGATCGCAGAACTCGGGCACGGAACCAAGATTGTGTGTGGACACCAGCATCAGCGCTCCTTCATCACGCAGCTCGCGCAGCAGCGTGATGATCGCTTCTTCGGTCTTCACATCGACGCCGGTGAATGGCTCATCGAGCAGGATCAAACGTCCGCCTTGGGCCAGGGCGCGGGCCAGGAATACGCGCTTCTTCTGCCCGCCCGACAACTCGCCAATCTGCCGATCGCGATAGTCCCACATGCTCACGCGGCGCAGGGCTTGCTCCACCGCAGCCTTGTCCTCTGCTCGCGCAATGCGCATGAAATTCATATGGCCATAGCGGCCCATCATGACCACGTCCCACACGCTGACGGGATAGTTCCAATCGACTTCCTCTGCCTGCGGCACATAAGCGACCAGGCCCGCTTTCTGCGCAATGCGGATGGGTTCGCCGTTGATCAGCACGCGCCCCGACGAGGGCTTCACGAAGCCCATGATCGCCTTGAACAGCGTGCTCTTGCCGCTGCCATTCACGCCCACCAGCCCTGCAATTGTGCCGCCTTGCAGTGTGAATGCAGCCTCGCGCAAGGCCTCGTGACCATTCGCATAGCGCACGGTCACGCGCTCGACTTGCAGGCTCAGCGGCTCATTTTTCATGACGGATCAATACCGATACGACACCCCGAGAAAGGGTTGCACATCGGGCGCTGATTTCGTGACGCCCACGTTGCAGCCGATATCGAATTGGAGGTTGTCGGTCATTCCCCATGTGAAGCCAGCATCTACCGTGCCTTCCCAGGGGGCATCGTCATCATAGACTGTGGAAGCAAATTCCAGATACCCGCCTACTTCCCCGCTGATCAGATAGGCTAGGCTCACGGAATTGACCCAGGCATTGCGATGCCCGCCCGCATCATCGTTGATCCAATCCCAGCGCGTCATCAGGCCGAGATACAGATCGTGCGGCAGGTTGATACCAAACGGCAAGATCAAGCCCGTCTCGGTGTCTTCGCGACCGAGGTCGCTCGCATCCAGCGGCAGGGTGACATACGGCAGCAGGGCGAACGCCGTTGTGCCGCCATCATTGCCCCACAGGTTCTGCTTCAGACGCACCGTCAGATCGCCAAATCCATCGCGCGTTTGGCGCTCGGTTCCGCGCACTCTCTCTTGGCTCCAGCTCTCGAACACGAACTCAATGTCCGTGCTGTTGGTCAGGCCCAGTTTCACATTGATCGGCAGCACGGCCAAGCTGTCGGTGCGCACGCCGTCCTCGTCATCATGCGTCCAGTTGAGCAGGTCCACTTCGAACTGCCAATGACCGGCATCGACCGTGTAGGGGCTCTCGGTTTGGTCCGGGCGATCCGTGCTCAGCCCGCGCATCTGCTCGACCGGCGTGGGATTGAAAAGATGATAGGCGCTCTTGTCAGCCGCCATCGTCAGGGCGGTGCTCATGAAGAGGAAGGCAGTGATTTTCATGGGTGGGTGAATCCTTTCGTGATGGTGTCGGCGTTCTGTTCGAGGAGTTTCAAGAAGGTCGGCGCGGGACCCGTAGCCTCCGTCAATGAATCCACATACAGCACGCCACCGTAGCGTGCTCCGGTTTCTGCTGCGACTTGCTGAATCGGTTTGTCGCTCACCGTGCTCTCGCTGAACACGACGGGGATCTGGTTCGCGCGCACGGCATCAATGACGTGCTGCACCTGCTGCGGTGTGCCCTGAGCGTCGGCATTGATCGGCCAGAGATAGAGCGGGCGCAGACCATAGTTTTTGCACAGATACGAGAATGCGCCCTCGCTACTGACCAGCCACCGCTGGGCTTCGGGAATGTGCGCCAGTTTCTCGCGCACGGGGCCGTCCACCGCTTGCAGCTTCTCGGTGTAAGCCTGCGCATTCGCCGTGTAGGTCGCTTCGTTGGCCGGGTCGATCTTGATCAGCGACTTGAGGATGTTCTTCACGTAGATCACGGCATTGGCGGGTGACATCCAGGCATGCGGGTTCGGCTTGCCCGTGTAGGGGCCTTCGGTGATGCCCATGGGCTCGATGCCTTCCGTCAGCACCACGCTGGGCACGCCCTTCAAGTTCTCGAAGAACTTCTCAAACCAGCGCTCGAGGTTCATGCCATTCCAGAGGATCAAGTTTGCCCTCTGTGCGCGCACGATGTCTTGTGGCGTTGGCTCGTAGCCATGAATCTCTGCGCCCGGCTTCGTGATGCTCTCCACGATCGCAGCATTACCCGCCACGTTGCGTGCCATGTCCGCCAGGATGGTGAAGCTGGTCAGCACCTTCTTTTTGCCGCCAGTGTCCGCCTCAGGAGCTGGCGAGCAACCAGCCACCAAAGCCATCAACCCAATCATGTTTGCCACACGTCGAAATGTTTGCTTCATAGAATAGAGTTAGCCTTGCCTAACTTTGGCGGCTTGAGAGTTAGGTGCAACTAACTTTTTAAGACGGATTGAAAAGAGTTCGTCCCCAGCCAAGATTGCTCCCTCGTGCCCGACCTTCAATCCAGTTCCACCGCCGCTCAAGACTACCTGGAGCAGATTCACCGCCTGATCGGCAGCAAGGGCTATGCCCGCGTGGCCGACATCGCGGCGGCGCTGGAGATCGCTCCGGCCAGCGTCACGACGATGATCCAGCGGCTCGATACCGAAGGGCTCGTCGTGTATGAAAAGTATCGCGGCGTGGTGCTCACTGCCGATGGCCAGGACATCGCGGAAGAGGTTGTGAAGCGCCACGAGGTCCTCGCCCGCCTGTTGCGCAGCTTCGGCCTGGACGAGAAGACGATCTACCAAGATGTCGAAGGCATGGAGCACCACATCAGCAAGGCGACGTTGCGTGTGCTGATCACCATTGTGGAAGAACTGGAGCGCAATCCCAAGCTGCTGCAGAAGCTTCGGGAGAAGATGTAACGCTACGAAAGATCGGAAGCCAGCACGGAGCTGGGGTTCCTCAAGGCTAGCGCCTGGGCCTGCTCCAGAATGCGTGTGGGCGAGGCGTCAAAGCGATAGCCGTGGCAGCTGGGGCACGACACGGCGCGCACCACCACGATGGAGCCGCAGCCTTCGCAGACCTTGTATTGCTCCGGGTGGTGGGCGATTTTCTCGGCTTGGCGGAGGCGTGAGTCCTTGGAATCGTCAGCGGCGCTCATGTTAGTTGTGCGGAAACCTAGCGGCTAAGTGAACAGCTTGCAACGTGCCATGCTGATGGCACGAGGAAAAAAATGTGCAAAGGGGGGCCTTAGGTCACTGAGTTGTCCTTTTTCTTGGCGGGCTTTTGCGGCGACTCTGGTGAGGCAGGGTCGGGGCTGTCGAGCACGTCATCGTTGTGCAGTGGCTCGGCCTCGGTCTCCGGTGTGACTGCCTTGTCGGCGTAAGGCTGCTTGCTGGTGTAGCGCTTCAAGCGGTCTTCAAATTCGGCGGCCAGTTTCTTGCGATCCTCATCCGTGACTTCGGTGTCCTCTTTCAGGAGCGACAAACTGCGGCGCTGCCAGAGCACGGCTTCGCCGAACTGGCCGTTGCGGGCCAGTGCAGCAGCCATCGTGTCGATCATCTCATGGCGTTGTTCACCGGTCTCGGCCTGCACCTGCTTGATCGCGGCTTTGGCGATGCTGACGGCTTCTTCGCCTTGATGGAACTTGTCCTCGGGGCAGGTGCTGAGGAACCACGCCAAGTCGTTCTTGGCCCACACGTCGTTCTCGTTCTGCACGGCGCGGCGATACCACGCTTCGCATCGCGCATAATCGAGCGGCACGCCATTGCCGGTGTAGTAAAGGTAGGCGAGCTGGCGCTGGGCGAAGCCGTTGTCTTGCTTCGCGGACTTCAGGAACCACAGCGCGCCCTTGGCTGCGTTCTTCGGGGTGCCATCGCCACGCACCAGCTTCAGGCCATAAAGCGCCTGCGCGGGGGGGTGCCCCTGGCTGGCGGCTTTCATGGTCCATTCTGCGGCGATGGATGGGTCTCTCTCCACGCCCTTGCCCTGATCGTAGAGCAAGGCCAAGCTCATCTGTGCCTCGGCCAGGCCTTTATCTGCTGCCTTCTCATGCCACTGGGCGGACAATTTGAAATCTTCCGCGACACCGATGCCTTCTTCATACAGCGTGCCCAGCACATGCATCGCTTTCACATGGTTCTGCTTGGCCGCTTTTTGAATCCAAGCCGCGCCCTGGGCTTTGCTCGTTTTGTCATCGGTCACACCGGTGACGAGGCGCAGGCCAAGCTGGAACTGGGCTTCGGCGTCCCCGGTCTCGGCCTGCTCTTGCAAGCTTTCGCCGACGAGATCAGGGATCTGTCCGAACTGAGCCTTCACCTGCGGAGCGCTCGCGCCCACAGCCAACAACATCATCACCAGCAACCGCGTCTTGTGCATGGTGGGCACTCTAGCGGTAAAATCCACCCCCTGACAATGCAAAAGACCGGACACTGCACGCAGCGTCCAGCCTAGAATTTTTCTATCCCTGAATGCCTTTAGATGGCGGAGGCAGGCTCCAGCGTGGCAGGCTTGTTGGCGTTGAAGCGGAAACGAATCTTGCCGCGCTTGGCGGTCGCACGCGCCTTGCGCTTGCTGCGCTCGGTCGGCGTCTCGTGGGAGCGGAGACGGCGCATTTCTTCGAGGATGCCCTCCATCTCAAGCTTGGTTTTTAGACGCTTGAGCGCACGATCGACGGGCTCACCTTTGCGGACTTGGACATCAGGCATGTTACGATAGTGGGGCGGGTTAGAAAAAGGGCACCTAGAATAGGGGACAACGGCCATCCGTCAACCGGGAAATCGAAGTGCTTGCTGCCCGGGCTTTCGCGGCTAGTCTGAACTCCCCTTTTCCACCAGACACCATGAGCAAACTCCAAATCCTCGTCGCTGACCCTATCGCAGACAAAGGCATCGAAGCCCTGAAAGCGGTGCCTTCTTTTGATGTCGTGGTGAATCTCGGCCTGAAGAAAGAGGAAGACTTTGCCGCTGCGGTTAAGAGCGCCCACGCGATCATCGTGCGATCCGGCGTTAAGGTGACGGCCAAGGTGATGGAAGCCGCACCGAACTTGAAGGTCATTGGCCGTGCCGGCGTCGGCGTGGATAACATTGACATTCCCTTCGCCTCAAAGCGCGGCGTGGTGGTGATGAACACCCCCGGCGGCAACACGATCTCGACCGCAGAGCAGGCCTTCACCTTGATGATGAGCCTCGCCCGCAAGACCCCGCAGGCGCATGCTAGTATGGTGGCCGGCAAGTTCGACCGCAAGAGCTTCAGCGGCACGGAAGTGAATGGCAAGACCCTCACCGTGCTCGGCATGGGCCGCATCGGCGCAGAGTTCGCCAAGCGCGCCCTCGCCTTCGGCATGAAAGTCATCGCGTATGACCCGTATCTGTCGCAGAGCCGGGCTGAGAGCCTGGGCGTGGAGCTGCGTGACAATCTTGATGATGCCGTGAAGGACGCCGACTTCATCACCATGCACATGCCGATGACCAAGGAGACCAAGCATATGCTGGACGAGCGTCGCCTGGGCATCCTGAAGAAAGGCGTGCGCATCATCAACTGCGCGCGCGGTGGATTGATTGACGACAACGCATTAGCCGCTGCCCTCACTAGCGGTCATGTCGGTGGTGCCGCGCTGGACGTTTATGAAGAGGAGCCGCCACCGGCTGACTATCCTCTGCTGAAAGCGCCAAACACCGTCTTCACCCCGCATCTCGGTGCCTCGACCGAAGAAGCGCAGGAGAATGTCGGCATCGAGATCGCTGAAGCCGTGCGCAACCATTTGCTGGAAGGCACCATCGTCAACGCCGTGAACATGCCAAACGTCGACCCCAAGGTGCTGGCCGAGATTGGTCCTTTCCTCCGCTTCGGTGAACTGCTGGGCCGTCTGATTTCGCAAATCTCACCGCAGCGTGCCAATGTGGTGCGCGTGAACTACAGTGGCAAGGTTGGCTCGCTCGACACCACGCTGGTCTCCCGCGCTGTGCTCAAGGGCTTCCTTGAACGCGCGAGCGGCAATGAGGGCGTGAACTATATCAATGCTGTGGGCGTGGCCGAGAACTTGGGCCTGCGCTTCACGGAAAGCCGCCTCGCCGGTCCGACGGAGTGGAATGACTTGATCGAGGTGCAGGTGCGCAACGACACGGATGGTGCCACCATCGCAGGGACCTTCTTTGGCGGAGCGCCACGCATCGTTATGGTCAATGGCAACCACGTGGATGCGGCACCCCAGGGCACGCTGCTCCTGATTGAGAATATCGACCGCCCCGGCATGATCGCTGCCTACTCGACCACGCTAGGCAAGAACCAGGTGAACATCGCTGACATGTCGCTGGCCCGTAGCAAGGAGACGGGCCTCGCGCTTACGTTGCTGACTCTCGACTCAGCTCCCAGCGCCGAGGTGATCAAGGAGTTGGAGGCCATTGACGGTATCAAGCGCATTCACTGCCTGACGGTGTAAGCGCGGGTAACGTCCCGCTCATCTTGTAGCTGGGGTCTGTGACCCCGGAGGCGTGGGACTTCATTGCTCACAATGGCAGATTCCACCCTAGACCCACAACGCCTTCAGCGATAACCCGGCTCTTCAGGTCCGGCCTCGCAGAGCCCAGCTGTAACGGGACAGGAATGTCCGCGTTACTTCAAAAACGAGCACACATACTGGCAGATGCCTTCCTTAACCGCGATGGTGAAGCCGGACTTCGCAGCCAAATCAAAGTGCGTGCCAGCGGTGTAGCTGACTGTTTCCGTTGCGCCGTCGAGCTGCACTTCGCAGGTGCCATCCGTGATTTCCATGCGCTCCGCTGCGTCGGTGCCAAAGTGGTAGCTGCCGGGGTAAATCAGGCCCAGGGTTTTCTTGGAGGTGTCTGCGAAGAAGATCGTGTGGGAGACGACCTTGCCTTCAAAATAGACATTGGCCTTGGCGATGGCGGTGACGTTGTCGAACTGCATAAGGCGGCCAGTCATGGCAAACGGGGCCGCCCTGGGCAAGCGTTACTTCTTCGTTTGGCTCTGCCACCAGGCCTCGGCAGCGGCCAAGTGAAAGAGCGGGGCACTCATGCCGAAGAAGCGCTGCAGGGTCTGGTGCGCTTCTCGAGCGACATCCAGCGAGGGATCGTTTTTCATGGCATCGATCAAGGCTTGGCCGACAACGGGCACGGGATGCCCACCCAGGACATAGGCCACGCGAGCACGCACAAAGACGGGCTGCTTTTGATCCTTCAGCAGGGCGACGAGTTCCTCGGGGCGCAGTTCCGCCTCGCTGCGTAGCGACGTTCCTTTCACCAGCTCGCGAACCGGCAGCCGGTAGTCCGCAGGAAGGCGCGACTCGTCGATGTAGGCTTTCTGCACGCGCAAGATTTCGGCTTGGACACCTTGGCGAATGGGTTCCAATTCAGGATCGCGTAGACTGGTCCAGAGATTCGCCATCGCTTCACTGCTGCCTTCCGCGATCGCTTGATCGGCGTAGAGCGTGAGCCGATTGCGCTCCTTCAGCAACCACAGCTCCTTGCCCACGGCACTCTGGGTGGGGATCACGGAGGCAATCTGGATGGCGGCTGCCACGTCGGTGGGCGGGCCTAGCTTGGTCGCGGGATCGCCCGCGGCTTGCTGGAGCTTGTCTGACAGACCCTTCATCTGTTGATCCGCAGCGCTTTGACCGCTGCGCAGTTGGTCCACTTGCATTTGCAGGCGCAGGATCTGGGTGCTGGCCTTTTCGAGGTTCGTGCTTGCGACGTCGAGTGCGGCACGCAGGTCGGCAGTTGTTTCATCCTCCACCAGTTCTTGATCCGCCTTCCCAGCCGAGGCTGGCCCCAGGCGTGGCAGCACCTCCTTCTGGTAAAATGAGTAAAGCATGCCGCCAAAGCTGGCAAAGCCTGCAAGCATGAGCACCACCACGAGGATGAAAAGCCGTAGCGCTGCGGATGAGCGCTGTTCATTGGCGAAAACACGGACACTTGGGTTGATCTCTGGCGATCCGGTAGGCAGCCCCAGGACTTCGGCTTTGTCGCCGGGTGGCAGTTGACCGCTCTCTGCCTGCTCGGGTGAAGCTGTGAGCCATTTGCCGTGTCGGCGGTAGAGGGTCAGTTGCTCGTCCTCGGGCTGCAGGGGAGGGGCAGCGGAAACGTCTATGATTTCAATGGCCATGTGCGGGCGAAGTATGGAAGAAAGGAGGGGGCTTGCCAGGATTTTTCCGAGCAATGAACGGCCCTTCGGTTATCGTGCTCACCAGTTTTCTTCGCGTGCCCACCGTGTCTTTCCAGCAGATCAAACGTCAGCCCTGGCTTCTTGCCTGGGCACTCGTGGGTTTGGCCATGCTGCTGCTCTTTGGCCTGTGGCCCTACCAACACTGGGCCTACTCGGATCGGCTCAGTGTGTTGGGTGGCTGGTTGCGGACGGTGGGTGAGAATGATGAGTGGGTCTTCTGCCCGCTGGTGCCGCTGGTCAGTGGTTGGTTGGCCTGGGCGCGGCGTGAGGAGCTGCGCCGTCTGCCGTTGCAGCCGCAATGGCTGGGTCTGGGCGTACTGGTGACCGCGCTGTTTTGCTACTGGGTGGGGCACCGCGCCGACACGGGCTATCCCGGCTTCGCGGCGTTTCAGCTCATCGTGGCGGCATTCATCCTGCTGCTCGCGGGCGGGCGCTGGCTCCGGGTGCTCTTTTTCCCCTGGCTGTTCCTGGTCTTCATGTGGCCGGCGTTTCCGCTGGAGGATCAACTGGCTCTGCCGCTGCGGCTGATGACGGCCAATTTGTCGGCGAAGATCCTGAACGGCATCGGCATCGACACGCTGCGCGAGGGCACGGGCTTGCTGTCAGCGGCGAATGCAGGCAGCGGGCTGGCGCAGGGGCAGTTGTTCAAGCTGGATGTCGATGACCCATGCAGCGGCATCCGCTCGCTCTATTCACTGATGATGTTGGCCGCGCTCTATGGCTACCTGTTCCTGCGCGGCGTCTGGCCACGGCTGGTGCTGTTTACCTGCGCCATCCCGCTCGCCATTCTGGGCAATCTCGTCCGCATGGTGCTGCTGGCCGTGGGCTCGCTCTGGTTCGGCATGGACTTCGCCGTGGGGCGTATGGAGGAGGGGCACATGGTCATCAGCCTCTTCCATGAGCTGGCGGGCTATGCCGTCTTTGCCGTGGCGCTGCTGGGCATGTTCACGATCTCTTCCTTGCTGGAGGACAGCCATTGGAAACGCAGGGCTCGTCAAGTGCCAGCGGATCCAGCTCCGATCAATGCAATTGCACCCGCCCTGGGGCCGCATATCAGCGCTGCCTTGGCGCTGTGTGCGATCACCTTGGTCCTGTGCTCATCGTTCTCTAGCCAGCCCGTGCTCAGTGCCGCCGGCGTGTCCATGGACTTGCCGTCCAGTTTGGGCCAAGCGCAGGGCTTGGAGGTGCCCATGACGCAGCGCGAGCGCGGGGGGCTCGCCTCCGACATCACCCTGAGCCGCTACCAATACCTCGCCTCGAACCGCAGCCCGGTGCTCGCCACTGTCGTGCTCAGTGGCGAATCTCGGCGCGGCCTGCACCGGCCCGACGTCTGCCTCCCGGGGCAAGGCTGGGGCATCCTGGACCGCATGGTCGTGCCTGTGCCGCTGCCGGATGATGCCGCGAACGAGGCCATGATGCTGCGTGTCTACCGCGATGTCCCGACCCAGGACGGCACGGTCATTCGCGTGCGGGGCATCAACCTTTTCTGGTATGAGGGCTACGGTGGCGTGCACACCGCCGACTATTACACGCATGTCTTCCTCACCTACTTCGACTCGGTGTTAAAGAACCTGAATCACCGCTGGGCGCTGGTGTCTTTTTTCATTCAACTTCCTGAGTCTCGGACCGGTGAATATGATGGTCTGGAGGAAGCCCAGGCGCTGGAGGAGTTGCGCGAGTTCGTCGGGCAACTCGGTCCCAGGGTATTGAGGCGTTCCACAGGTAGCTGAGAGCGCGACTTGGGTATCACGCACTAGATTTGGGCCTCAGAGTCCGACCTCGGCGTGCAGGACAGCTAGCACGGGCGTTCCACACCTTTTCACATGTTATTCACAGGTTGTTCGCCTCTCGTTGGATACGCTGATCCAAGGATGAGCGGTGTTCACTGTGACGATTACCTTGCAAAACAGATCGCTCGGCTGCGAGCATTCCCATGACGCTGGAACCAAAGTAAATCAAGGCTTCCAGTGTTGTGCGACGATCTTGGCGCACGTGATCACAGGGTAGGTGCAACAAGCGGGATAACTCAACCTGTCCAAATGGTCACTTCATTGCGCTGTTGCGCATGTCTGCCTGGAGATCGTCTTTCATAGTTATTCACATCCTCTTCCAACAAGTTTAGCCTAGCGGTTTCCCGAAACCTTGCGGTGCCTTGCCCACAAAGAAAACATCGCGGTCCGGTCGCGATCCTGGGTTGTGAATATCCAGCATCACCAGGGCTTCCTCCTCGGTGACAAACCCATGCGTGGTGCCCGGCGGCAGACGCAGGAAGTCGCCCCTCTTAAGCGTGTGGGAAATGCCGTTCAAAACGGCCGTCCCACTGCCGCTGATGACGAAGTAAATCTCCTCCGCAAGCTTGTGGTAACTCACACTCGTGGTGCTGTGCGGTGCGATCCGCACCCGATACGCCGTGCCCGCGCCCTCGTCGGCCACCGGGATCAAGGACTCAATTTGATACGGCCCCAACTGCTGCGGGGCAGAAATGGGGGCGTCTTCCGGAATGTGCAGGATGCGGAGTGGCATGATCACTCCTTGTCGAGAAACGCCCGCATGTCATCCGGCAGCACAGCGTCCCAGGCACCCACCCCTTCCAGCTCCAGATGGGTCGAGTGCAATGCTTGTCGTTTGAGGATGAGCTTTTCCTCCAAAGCGGGCGTCCAGCCCGTCTGCATGAACTCCAGGTAACATGTCTCATCGCGCCCATACATCTTGTCGCCGACAATTGGGAACCCCAGGTGCGACAGATGCACACGCAGCTGATGCATCCGCCCCGTGATCGGCTGGCACTCGATCACGGCAAAGCGCTTGCCATTAGCCTTTTCGATGCGCTCCAGAACGCGGAACAACGTGCGGCAAAGCGCGCCGTCAGGGTGCACCGTTTGCCTGATGTGGATGATCGACTCCGCCACCTCGCCCTTGCGCAGGATCGGCCCGTCGAAGTCCAGCGCGTCCCAGTCTGGCCAGCCATGCACGATCGCCACATAGGTCTTGTGAAACTGGCGCGCATGCATCGCCTTGCCAAAGCGGCTCGCCGTCTCCGCATTCTTCGCCACCAGCGTCACCCCACTCGTCTCGCGATCCAGGCGATTGATGATGCTGACTTGCCCGCCAAACTGTAACTCATACGCCAGCAGCCCGCGCAACTCATCGTAGAGGGTCGGGGCCGTGCTCGGCCCATTCGGGTGCACCTTTAGCGGCGCAGGCTTGTCCACCACCAAGTAGTCCTCCGTTTCCGTGATGATGCGGAAGCGTGGGTTGTTGGCGATGACTCCTCTCATGGCGTGGCGCGCGCCCGTTCCGCCTTCTCGGGAGCTTTGCAAGCCCGCGTTGGAGTTCGGTTCTCCACGCCCGCAACGAAAACGAAGGCTGCACCCGGCTGAACCTAGGTCTGCGGGCCGCACGGATTCTCAGGAAGCGTAGCTTCGAGTTCCACTCGAAGTTAGGGGGAAAAGCGCTTCCGTTTCGGCTCACGCCTTCGAGTGAAACTCGAAGCTACCCTGGTGCCGAGCCCCTAACGTTCCGGAAGCGCCTCCGAGTTGTCGGAATGACCCTCGGAACATCCCGGAAGCCACGGCTACTTTTCGCAATGCTTTTCTGGCAAGCCCGGTGGCAGGTGCGGACGGATAGGGCTTTCGGGGGCACCTCAGGCCAGGGCAATGGCGGGTTCTGCAACGGGTGCTCTTCCTGCCTCCTCACCCTCGAAAAGAGTAGCAGAGAGCTTCAACTGAGATCATGTTTGGCGACCTATTAGCTATTCTAATGTGTAATGTAGATCGGGGACATCCTGTGCCTGGGCGGTGCAATTTTTATTCTGTAAAAGTGGCAATCAGGGTTGGGATGGTTCGGCGGGGTTCATGTTGAGGTAAATTTTGCCGTCGCTCTGCTCGCAGAGCAGTGCGGAGACGAGGCGCAGCAGCGAGGCTTCGTTGGGGAAGAGGGCGGCGACACGCGTGCGGCGTTTGAGTTCCTGGTTTACGCGCTCGAAGGGATTACTGGTGCGCATCCGCCGGTGATGGGCTGCTGGCAGGGCATAGACAGCGAAGCCTTGCGGAAGATTGTGCTCCATCCAGGCGGCGAGTTTTGGGGCGCTTTTGGCATAAAAGTTGACCCGCTCTTTGAGCCGTGCTTGCGCTGATGTGAGGTCAGGCGAGGTGAAGATGGAGCGGATGCTTTCGGCGACCTCAGTGCGCATTTCCTGACGTGGCACGTAGGATTGAGCGTTTTGCTGGAGATGGAACTGACAACGTTGCCAAGGCACGGCGGGAAGGACCGCCTGGCGTGCAGCGGCCATGCCTGGATGGGCGTCGCTGACAATGAACTGGGTGCCGCACAGGCCGCGTGTGACGAGCGAAGAGAAGAAGTCGCGCCAGTGCGCTTCTGCCCCGCTAAGCGCGACGCTGACGCCGAGGATGGTGCGCTTGCCATCCATGCCGATGGCGATGAGCACCGCGCAGTCCACCAGCAGGCCGCCATGACGCACCTTTTCGTAACGGGCATCAAAGATGAGGTAAGGACAGGCACCCAGCGGGCGGTCGCGCCAGAGTTGGAGTTCGACATCGAGCTTGGCGGCGCAGGCGCTCACCTGCGAGGAACTGACTTGATGGCCGCAGACTTCCTCGACGATCTTGGAGGCTTTGCGCGTCGAGACACCCTGCACATACATCTCGGCCATGGCCAAAGTGAGTGCTTGCTCGCTGCGCACGCCACGCTCCAGCGTAGTGGGATAGAAGTCGACGCGGTCACGCACCTGTGGGATGGGCAGCTCCACCTGGCCTATGCGGGTGGTGAGGGTTTTAGGCTTGAAGCCATTGGCATGGCCGAGCCGCCCCTCGCAACGCTCATAGGCGCTCATGGGGCTGGGCTTGGAGCAGGGCAGAGCGTTCCTGGTGCATGGCTTCGTTGAGCAGGATGCGGAAGCATTCGGCGAGATTGGTGGAACCTTGAGAGGTGAGGAGTTGCAAAACGGTGTTGAGCAGATCAGGATCGCTGTGGTGGGTCATATGTGAGTTTGGGTTGGATGTGTTTGGCTACACCCCGACACAGACCACGCTGGCCCAACCCTCGCCACCGCGCGCTGCACGCCCCTTTGGGGGCCGCTGCGTTCGGCATCGCTGTGCTCGCCTCACTCCGTCACCAGATTCAAAATTCACGCCAGCAGCCATTGCGCGCGGAACGCATTTTGATCTGCTGCTTTGCGATACCACTGCACAGCTTGAAAGACATCTTTGCCTACCCCTTCCCCGGCTTGATAACTCTCGCCGACATAAAGCTGCGCCGAAGCTTCTCATCTTTCGGCTCTCACCAGCCAGCCCCTGAAATCTTCAGCGTAAACGGGTGAGGTGGCGACATTAAGTAACGCTACGGCTAAATGTAACCCCTCACGAATAGCCCATCTGATCCCTTGGCAGTTAAGCAAGCAAACTCGTCACGGGGAAAGAGCGGCTTATGATTCGATTGGAACGAGACTCCTGGAAAGTAGGCACACCTTCCAAGCCAGCACTTGCCGCACCCCACGGCATCGCTTCTGTGCCCGTTCGACCCTCTGTTCCCCATGCCCGAAGAAAACGTCCTCTCCGTCTCGCAGCTCACGCGGCAGATTCGTGCGTTGCTGGAGGGCGAGATCGGGCAGGTTTGGGTGGAGGGCGAGATTAGCAATCACCGGCTGCAATCCTCGGGCCATCAATACTTCACGCTGAAGGATGCGGGGGCGCAGTTGTCCTGTGTCATGTTTCGTGGGGCGGCCATGCGCAGCAGTGTGAAGCTGATGGATGGGGCGCAGGTGCAGGTCTTTGGCGAACTCAGTGTCTATGAACCGCGCGGCCAGTATCAGATGGTCGTCAAGATGGTCCAAGGCAAAGGCCTGGGCGTGCTGCAAGCGAAGTTCGAAGCGCTAAAGCGCAGGCTCTACGACGAGGGCCTGTTCGACGAGGAGCACAAGCAGCCGATACCCAAGTTCCCCCGCGTCATCGCGCTCGTC
>CAXNNN010000026.1:0-16731 GCA_964203095.1 Verrucomicrobiaceae bacterium
GCCAGCCTCCCAGGTCTTTCTCCATTCATGCGCCGATTGCCGGGTAACTCCCATTCTGCGGGCGACTTCCGCCGCACCCAGCCCACGATCAAAGTGCCTCGCGGCCTTCAACCGACGTTCTTCCATTTCTTGGTGATCTCTTGCCTTGCTCATCCAAGCATCAAACAACAGGTTTCAACATCTGTCAGGCTATTATGCAAGTCTCAATAGGCGGATTGTTCGCAATTGGCGGGCTGGTGTTTCTCGGTTTTCCAAACGCAAAAAAACTAGTTCCTTTTGTGGTTATGACTCACTGCCTCAAGGCAAATCGCTTGAATGAGTGGGGGCTTCTGAAATCGGTAAATCGCGAGCTGAAAATAACTTGAAACACTGGTTAGTAAAATGCGCCAAGCAACCCAGCTACTGCTGGGAAGTTGAGGAAATTCTTGGCTGAACAGCAACACTCGCCTGGGCAATCGATCGTTACCGCCAGACCTCGCCCTTCGTCACATCCCCGGGTACGTCGAGCAGCATGATCTGATTGATCGTCTTGAACTGCTTGTGGTCGGCGACTTCCCAGATGACTTTCTTGTCGCGGGTGACTTCGATCACCTGCGGTTGCTCGCCGAGGTGACCGTGGCCGAGATAGACGCAGAAGACGGTGTTCCCGTTCGGCAGGCGTTGGCAGCCGGCCATCAGGCGTAGGGTGTTGCCGGGCAGGTCGTTCTCGTTGAGTTCCCACACGATGTTCGCCTGGGCGTCGAACTCGACCACTTTGTGGCCGTCGCCGCAGGTGATGAGCAGGTGGCCGTCGGGCAGCGGCACGACTTCATGCGGGTCGCCGGGGACCTTGAGGCTGCGCAGTTCTCTGCCCTCGCCGTCCAGTTCCACGATGCGACCTTCGCCCTTGAAGCAGACGAGGTAGTGGCCGTTCGGCAGCTTGCGGGTGCCCCGGAACTGGTTGTGCAGCTTGATCTCGGACGCGGCGGTTAGCTTGACTTCTTTGGCGATCTTGCCTGCGCGATCCACTTCGATGATGCGGCTGGTGCCGCACTCGACCAGCATCACGTTGCCATCGGGCAAGGGTTGGCAGGCATGAACCTCGACCTTCACGTCCGTCGGGGCCTTGTATTCCCACACGACCTTTTTGTCAGGCGTCAGTTCCAGGGCACCGCTGACGAAGCAGAAGAGAATGTTCCCATTAGGCAACTGCCAGCAGTCCTGCGGGCTCTTGCAATCATACTGCCACTCGATCTTGCCCTCGGCCGAGACTTTGCAGACCTTGCCGCCGCCATAGTCGCAGCAGAGAAAGGGATGCGCTGCATCTGCAGCGAGCGGTAGCAGGGCAATGGCGAGAGCAATGAGCAGAGTGCGCATAATGAGGGTGAATCAAACGTCAATGGAGTGCCGGGCTTGCGCTAAGATTCATCGGCAACGTCGATTGTTTTTCGTTTTGCGATTTTTCCACCCGGCGCTTACCATCTCGGCATGAACCGTCGCCCCGTGGTTTGGTCTGCAATCATGCTCATGCTCTGGGGCACCTGTGCCCAGCCCCTGCGAGGTCAGGGCCCGGCGGGCAAAGAACCCAGCGCTATCGACAAGCTGATCTTGGAGGCCGCTTCCTTGCAGTCGCGCAAGCGCTACATCGACGCGCTGGCGAAGTTGGATGAGGCGGAGAAGATCGACTCCAAGCGCGCGGACATTTACAACGTGCGCGGAGCCATCTACATCACCGCGCAACTTCGCGATGCCGCCCGTGCCCGCGCCGAATTCACCAAGGCACGCGAGTTGCTGCCCAACGTGATGCCTCCCGTCTTCAACCTCGCAGAGGTGGACTTTGTCATGCATGAGTGGGCACCGGCCGAGAAGGCCTTTCGGGAGCTGCTGGTGCAGTTCCCGAAATTGCCAGCCGCTGCCCGTCATCTGGTGCAGTTCAAGCAACTGATCTGTCTGGTGAAGCAGGGCAAGATCGCCGAGGCGCAGAAGCTGCTCGATGAGAACTTCACGTTCATGGATGACACGCCTGCTTATTACTTCAGCAAGGCCATTCTCGCCCTGGAGGCGAAGGACACCACGAAGGGCAACGAGTGGCTGTTGAAGGCGCAGAAGATCTTCAAGCCCCCGCACTCGACCGCTTATGTGGATTCGCTGGCGGAGGCGCGCTACATCGATGAGCTGACCCTGGGCAAGCCGGACGCGCAGGGTGCGAACCCCAAGCCCTAGGCCCCCCGAGCTGTTATGTGGCGTATCTCAGCCGACACCGGAGGCACGTTCACCGATTGCTACGCCATCACTCCCAGCGGTGAAGAGCGGCGGGTCAAGGTGCTGAGCACGGGCTACATTCGCAGTCTCGCTATCGAGATCAAAGACGCGCACACCTTGATCATCGTGGATGCGTGGTCGATGCCTGCGAACTTCTTTGCGGGCTTCCACCTCAGACTCGGCGAATGGAGCAGCGTCATTACTTCATCAGAGAGCACGGAAAACTCAGCACTCTCTGTGCAAACAACCAGCACTTTGCCAGACTTCAAGGTGGGCATTGCGGCAGAGCTAACCACGCTGGAAGAAGCGCCCGTGCTCGGAGCACGCCTGCTCACAGGCACCCCTTTGGGAGCTGAGTTCCCAGCACTACAATTTCGAGTGGCCACCACGCGGGCGACGAATGCTTTGCTCGAGCGCAAGGGCTCGCGAGTGGCCTTGTTCATCACGCAGGGCTTCGGCGATCTGCCGGTGATTGGCGATCAACGTCGCGCGGATCTGTTTGCGCTGAAGCACACGCCTCGACCTCAGTTTCACGAAGCCGTATGCGAAGTGCCCGGGCGGCTCGATGCTCTGGGTGAAGTCTTGGAGCCGCTTGATGAAGCAGCCATAAGCGAGGCTGCGGCCAACTTCGTTCGCCAGGGCATCACCCATGCAGCGGTCGCTCTGCTGCACAGTCATGCGAATGCAGCTCATGAACAACGTGTTGCCGACCTGCTGCATGAAGCGGGCTTCACCCATGTGTCGTTGTCCAGTGCGCTCGCGCCCTTTGTGAAGCTGCTGCCACGAGCGCAGTCCTCGATTGCGAACGCGTATCTGACTGGCCCGGTGCAGAGCTTTCTTCTAGGCGTGGCCAAACCTCTGGCCTCTAGCCTGCAAGTCATGACCAGTGCAGGCGGCTTGGAGCAGGCGGATCAAATTCAGCCGAAGGACATGCTGCTCAGTGGTCCGGCAGGCGGCGCGATTGGGGCAGCGAATGCGGCCCAGCGCATCGGCCATATCAAGATCATCACGCTGGACATGGGTGGCACCAGCACGGATGTCGCGCGCATCGAGGGCAGGCCGGGCTATCGTTTCACGCAGAACATCGAAGGCATGAGCCTGCTCACTCCTTGTGTGGCGATTGAGACCGTGGCGGCGGGTGGTGGATCCATTTGTGCTTGGACCGCGCAGGGCTTGGTCGTGGGGCCGCACAGTGCAGGATCACATCCTGGGCCGGCGTGCTATGGCAAAGGCGGGCCGCTGGCGATCACGGATGTGAATCTGTTGATGGGCCGTTTCGATCCCACGCGAGCACCCATTCCGTTGGATGTCGAAGCCGCGCGGCAACGCTTGGCAGAGCTGAGGGCCAAGATGGTGGCGGAAACAAGGGTGGAGTTGTCTGCACAAGAACTGCTAGCTCAAATGCACGCCTTGGCCGTGGAGCACATGGCGGATGCGATACGGCGCATCAGTGTGAGCGAAGGCTATGACCCGCAAGGGTATGCCCTGCTCGCCTTCGGTGGTGCGGGCCCGCAGCACGCCTGCGCCGTGGCGACCAAGCTCCGGATGAAGACAATCCTGGTGCCGAAGCACGCGGGCATTCTGAGTGCGGTGGGCTTGCATGAGGCAGTACCAGAGAAGGTCTTCGAAAAGCAAGTGCTGCTGCCGCTGGATGAGGCGCTGCCGGTCATGGAGGCATGGCTAGCCACACTTGATGCCGGCGTTGGCAGCATCACCCGCATGGCGGAGATGCGGCTTCGTGGGCAAGACACGCCTTTGCAGGTGGCTTTCCAATCCACGGACGAACTAGCACGCAGCTACGGCTTGGCCTACGAACGCTTGTTTGGGTATGCTCCGCCCGTTGGTCGTGTCGTGGAGGTGGTCAGTGTGCGGGCGATTGTTTCGTCGCTGCACGATCCGCATGTGACGCCGTTTGAAGGCGGAACTCCAACCTGTGCCAAAACGCACCAATCTCGCAGCGAGCCTTGGCTGCTTCAAGACGAGTTCAGCACTTTGGTCATTGAGCCCGGTTGGTTGGTCGAGGAAGTCGAGGGCTTTGGCTATGTGTTGAAGCTTGTTTCCACTGATATGTTGGCTGCACCTGCGGCGACCATGGACCTCATGCGGCACCGCTTTCACAGCTTGGTCGATGACATGGGCGCCCTGCTGAAGCGCACGTCCATCTCCACGAATATTCGCGAGCGTTTGGACTTCTCCTGTGCGCTGCTGGATGCCGACGGCACGCTGATTGCAAGCGCGCCACACATTCCCGTGCATCTCGGCGCGCTGGGTGTGTGCGTGAGGAAAAGCGTGGAGCTTGGGGCCTGGAGCTTGAAGCCGGGTGACACGATCATCACGAATCATCCGGCGTTTGGCGGTAGTCATCTGCCGGACGTGACGCTGATCACGCCGGTTTTTGATGAGGCAAAGGCGTTGCTCGGGTTCGTGGCGAATCGGGCGCATCATGCGGAGATCGGCGGCATGTCGCCGGGATCGATGCCTGCGCACGCAACGTGCTTGGAAGAGGAGGGTGTGGTGATTGCGCCACGACATCTGGTTCTCGGTGGCGTGGGGTTGTTTGATGACATCGCGAATGTGCTGACCCCAGCGAAGTATCCCACACGCAATCTGGCCGACAACTTGGCGGACCTTCACGCGCAGCTTGCCGCGAATCGTATGGGCGTGGAGCGCTTGCAGGAACTGGCCAAGGAGAATGATGTGCGGGCGGCGATGGCTTCCATCTTGGATCATTCAGAGCGGGTGATGCGCAAGCGGCTGGAGCAGGTGCAGGACTGCGAAGCGACGGAGACACTGGATGATGGCGCGACGATACGCGTGAGCATTTCATCGAACGGCGAGCTTCAAGCCTCGGCCCTCAAGCTCGACTTCACGGGCACGTCGGCAACTCATCCGCGCAACCTGAATGCAACCACCGCCATCGTGCAAAGCGCGGTGCTGTATGTGCTACGGCTGATGCTGCAAGAGGACCTGCCTTTGAATGAAGGGCTGATGCGCCCGATCGAGATCGTGCTTCCGTCGGGCACGATGTTGAACCCGGATTTCAGCGGTGATGCGGCGCGTGACCCAGCGGTGGTTGGTGGCAATGTGGAGGTGAGCCAGCGGTTGGTGGACACGCTGATCAAGGCGCTGCAACTGCAAGCATGCAGTCAGGGCACGATGAACAATCTGCTCTTCGGCAACGAGCGCTTTGGCTACTACGAAACGATTGCGGGCGGCGCGGGTGCGGGAACGGGATACGACGGCGCGAGTGCGCTGCACACGCACATGACGAACACGGCGATCACGGACCCCGAGATCCTCGAGCTGCGCTATCCTGTGCGCTTGAGGCAGTT
The DNA here is from genome assembly GCA_964203095.1 of Verrucomicrobiaceae bacterium. Taxonomy (GTDB): domain Bacteria; phylum Verrucomicrobiota; class Verrucomicrobiia; order Verrucomicrobiales; family Verrucomicrobiaceae; genus JAEUHN01. Next base: position 5,574 of record CAXNNN010000026.1, read on the forward strand.
CTCGATTCGCCGTGGCAGCGGCGGAGAGGGGCGTTGGCGGGGTGGGGATGGTGTGGTGCGTGAATTTGAATTTCTAGCAACACTCACCGTGTCACTGCTGACGCAGCATCGCAATGCGGGGCCGTTTGGTTTGAACGGTGGTGCGGATGGCGAGCCTGGGCGGCAGACCATGACTCATGCCGATGGGAGCACGGAACTGTTGCCTTCAAGCGCGAGCATCATGGTCTACTCGGGGGACCGTTTGGTGATGGAGACGCCGGGTGGCGGTGGATGTTCGGTGTTCACGCTTTAGCCTGCCCGCTGACGCGCGAACGCCCAACGGAGAATCAATCCAACTGCTCTTTGGGCGCAGCAATCTCGACCGCTTGGATCTTCATATCTGGCTGTGGCGGGGTGAAGGGCTCGTAGACGACTCCTGGCAGACGCGCTGCGTAGAAGCTCTGGCCATAGATCTGCCAGCCGACGGGAACGCCGATGCTGTCGGCGACTTCGCGGGCGGTGAGATAAGTTTCGACCGAGTCTTTGAAGACATAGAACCAGACGATCTTACCTGGCTCGCTTTTGAATTTGCGCATCGCACGCTGGAAGAAGGACGCTGGATTGCGCAAGTCTTGGTCGCTCTCGCCCGCCCCCTGTATGGGAATGAGGTTCAAGTTGAACGCGGGCGATGTGGCGACGGGCACGAGCTTAACTTGCAGTGTGCGGTCGCCGATGCGGGCGCGCTCGACCCAGGCGAGTATCTTGTCCTTGGAGTATTTGATCGAGGTCGCTGGAGTGGACGAGGTGATCTTCGGGTGATTGTCAGAGAGCAGGGCGTCGCGACTTTTCAGCATCTCGCGCTGAACTACTTCGAGAAATGCGCGGTCGTTCAGGTAGATGACGCGCCCTCCAGCGATGAGGAAGTTCTCACGCACGGCACCCTGCGGCACGGGGCGCGGGTTGGGAATGCGCACAAACTTCGGTGGCGGGGGCTGGAAAACAGGGGTGTCGTCGAGCAGCTTTTTCAAGCGGTCCACTTCGGCGAAGAGCTTGTCCAACTCGGTCTTCTCCTTGTCGCGATCATACTTGGCGCGCTCGATCTTTTTGCGGATGTCTTCGAGGTCGATGAACTTCACCTTCTGCTGCTCGTCGGTGAGGTCGATACTCTTGAGTTCCTCGGTCAGTTTTTTGATTTGAGCGATGGCTTTGTCGGTCTTCTTGAGCACGTCCTCGGGCGTCTGCGTGTCCTTGGGCTGCTCCTTGAGTTGCTGGGCCAGTTTTTCGAACTCTTCCACGGTGATAGGCGGCAGGTCCGAAAGGATCTTCTTCACGGAGGAGGAGATGCTGATGCCGACCATGACGAGGACGATGAGTAGCACGCCGACCACGTTGGTCATAGTGTCCATGAGCGCCACGAAGGGCAGCTCTTCATCAGGGTGTTTCTTGCGTTTGGCCATGTCCGATCAGTTGGCTTTGGGGGTGGGCGGAAGAGGTGGCGCGTAGTCAGCGGGCATGGGGCCTACTTTGCCTTCTTTCTCGCCGAAGAGTTTGGTGTCGATGTCGCCTTGGCCGGGGATGAGCAGGCGGCTGATCTTGATGCCGTACTTGCTCTGCGCCCAGCCGCCGCCGCGGTTGAAGGCGGTGGTGCCGTCGTCTCGCAGAAGGAAGATGAGCAGGGCCTGTTTGTCTTTGGCGACTTCGGTGAGGAAGTAGTTGAGCGGTGTGCTAGCGATGATGGTGGCTTCGGCAGCCGCAACGGTCTCTATCTTGTCGCCAACATGGAAGGCAAGTTTAGCGCCAGAGGCTTCGATGAAAAAGAGCTTACTTGCTTGTGTTCCCGAGCCACTGGGCTGCACGACGACGGCAGGCGGCTTTTTGTCTGGGGGCACCTGGCGTTTCTTGAGTTCCTCGGCCAGTTTCGCGATTTCCGCTTTGGATTCGGTCATCTGCTTTTTCAGGCCTTCGATTTCGACCATGAGATTGTCCAGTTCCTTTAGCAGCGCCTGACTCATGGTCTGGTTTTGCATCTGCACATCTTTGGATGTGCTGAGTAGTTTGCGCAGTCTGGCTAGGCGCTCTTCTTTCTCTTTCTGCTCTTGCTGAAGGACTTGCAGCTTGGCCAGCAACTCCTTGAGCTTCACGTCTTGCACCTGCTGCTTGGCGAGTTCTTTCTTCATGGCCAGCGCGTCCATAGCGCGCTTCATCTCCTCCTCGGTGCGGCCCTCCGTCTGCTGCGTTTGCGAGATCGTCAGCACGACGATGATCAGCACGAGGACGCCAATGAGCGAGCATAGGATGTCCAGGAAGGGCACAAGCAGGATCTCATCGGTGGAAGCGTGGCGGCGTTTGGCCATAAGAAGAGCGTGGGGAAGAGATCAGTTCCCAAACCAGCCTTTGCGTTTCACCTGCTGGATCAGCACTTGCTTATCGCCCAAGTCCTTCAGCAAGCCGTTGAGGCCTTGCAGGCCGCTCGCAAGCGTGCGGATGTATTCGCTGGTGCGTGTGACCGTGTCGTTCATGTTACCCACGACTTGGTCACGCATGACGGTCATGTTGCGGCTGAACTCGGCGGCGACCTGATTGGCGTGTGCGTCGGCTCGCTTGTCCAGGTTCATGGCTTGCTCCTGAATCTTCTGCGTGAGCTGGCGGAGGTCGGCGAGGAACTCCTGCTGAGCACCAGCGAGCGCCTGGCTCAGTGCGGCGATGAAGGCACCCGTCTCACTGCCCAGCACAGCGGTCAGTGCGTTGTTAGCGCCAGCTCCGTCGCTCAAGCGCGGCATCAGCACTTCATTGCAGAAGGCATCGATTTCATTGAGATTATCGTCCTCCGCTTTGATCATCGCATTGAGCGGGAAGTTCAGCATGAGCGCGAGGACGAGGCCGAGCAGGGTCGCATCGAAAGCCGTGCCCAAGCCGCCAACCACATCACCGAGGGTAGCCTTGATCTTGGAGAGGTCTTCCATGTCGAGGTTCATGCCGCCGATGGCGTGGGAGAGACCAATGACGGTGCCGATGAAGCCCAGGATCGGGATGGCCCAGAGGAAGGCTTTCAGAATGCTGAAGCTGCCGCCGATTCTCATGCTATCAATGTCGGACTGGCTGGACATCATGTGGCCCACGTCGGCCACGCTGGGCCGCACCTCGTAGAGTTCCAGCCCTTTACGGATACGGTTGACCATCACGCTGTCACGCAGGCGTTGCGGCAGGGAGTAGAGATGGTCGATGAAGTCGCCCACGTTTTGCGGGTTGATTTCGCGTCCGAGATCGAGTGGCAAGACGTCCAGCAACAGGGCGCGGCGTTGATGGCGCAGCTTGCCCAGCTTGAGATACAAGATGGCCATGGCCCAGCAGAAGAAGACGGTGTTGGTGATCGAAACCAGGGCGTGTTTGAAGAACAGCGAGGCCAGCCACTCCATGGTCTTGTAGTCCGAGATCGGCTTGTCAGCTGGCGGATTGAAGGGCCACAGCATGGACAAGAAAGTGACCGCGACCACTAAGCCAATGATCAAGCTCAGCCAGCTGCTCGGGTTGGTGGGGTCGCTCTCCACCCAACCTGTGCGGTGAGGTTTCTCTGGCTGTGCAGGTTCCGACGAATAGCTCTCGCCACCGGCGAGTTCATGCTGCTTTTCGCCCTCCCAGGCACTGTCCACACCGGTTGGCATAGGCACTCCGGGTGGGGTCGCCAGATCAGGAATCTGCAGCTTGGTATCGCAGCTGGGGCAGCGGACCATTTTACCGGCCATATCGGACTCGGATTGCAGCGTCATGTTGCAGGAGGGACACTTGAATTTCACGTGGTGGTTCGTGGGTTGAGTGGTTGTGACAGGGTGGGATTCAGACAGGGGTGCTCAAACGAAAAAGCTCCTCCAACTACGGCTCGATAGCGCAGGCAGGACGAAATGTTCACTGATTTCTTGGCAGGATGGCGACAAAATTTCGCACCTTGCCAAATTCGGACTCAGAAATCACGGACCCGGCTCGGGTGCGAGCCCAGAGTGCGGTCGATTTTCCACCGTCGAAGTTGAGAGCACGGGCGATTTCCATCCCGGGCACCAACCCTGGCAGGGCTAGGATCTGGGCCAGATGTGCGAGGCTGGTGTAGGCGCCGATGCCGATGAGCCACTGCCCCGCATTGTCGGTCGCGATGAAGGTGCGCGGCCGGCTGGCCTTGCTGTCCAATCCGCTGACGGACGCGCCGTTGTTTACCAATCGAGGACCGGCTTGCAGCAGCTCGGTGATGCGGGCGCTGTCTTGGAACTCATCCCGCCACAGCAGCAGGGGCCGACCGTTTTTCACCATGACAACCCCGCCGAGCAGCGATGACTTCTGCCACGCACCTGCACGCTGCCCTTGGGCGATGACGAGGCCCAGGGGATCAAAGTTCGGTTTGAAGAATCCGCCGTTTACCCCTGCGATGGCGTCGAGGCGTGGCATCGCCTCGTCCAGGTGCACGGCGTCGGCTTCATTCTGGTCAATGACTCGCAGCGTGCACCGGCTCGACGAAAAACGCACGACCTGAAAGTCCGCCGAATCTTCCCCCGACACGCTGAAGCGATGCAGCACCGCGCCTGCGGACAGGGCGATGTCGACCTCTCGGCGGCTCACGTGCCACGGCGCTGCCGCGCGTGAAAGCCCGGGGCTGGCGGCCAGAGCCGTGAGGAAGGTGCGGCGTTTCATGATCCGATGATGCGCCGCATCAGTCGATCTTCACCTTGGCCATGTAGATGCTTGTCTTGCCTTCGTGCGAGGAATAGTAGCTGACGTAGAGGTGGCCTTCGTGGAAGACGAGGCCGGGGTAGCTGCAGTCGCCACTGCTGGGCAATTCGATTAGCGGCATCAGGCTCGTGCCGGTCATTTGGAACAGCACCATGTGCGCGCCGGGTGTCTTGCCAAAGCCGCGCGATCCTGCGATCAAGCGGCCATCGGGCAGCTCGATGAAATTCGGCCCGCCGAGTGGCACGGCGACCTCGCTCCAGGTCCAAGTGCGGAAAGGGGCGGGAGAGGTGCCGATCATGCCCTTGTTCATGCCCGGCGTCTCGCGGCGGACGAGCGCCATCATGCTTCCATCTTTTAGCACGCGCACGGTGGCTTCATTCGGGCGGCCTTTGATTTCCCAGGGGGCATTCAGCGACCACGCTTTGCTGTCCACGCTGGTGTAGAGCTTTAGTGACCACTCGGCTTCTTCCTTGGGGCCGCCCGTGGTCGGGTGTGTGTTGTAAACGGTTCCATAGTAGCGATCGTCATGCAGCACGGCGCGCCAGAGCCAATCGCCGTCGGCCAGCACCTTCACGGGGGGGGACCAGTTTTTGCCGTCAGTGCTGGTTAACACGCGCGGGCGACGCCCCATGAGCTGGGTGCCCTGGTAAGTCGATCCGCCCACGACCATGAACAGCCGGTCTTCCTTGGTGGGGCAGAACTTCGGGTCGCGCAGGTCGATGCCTTCTTCGCTGATCAAGGTGACTGGCGACCATGACTTGGCGTCATACGAAGCCAGCACACGAATCTGGCCATTGCCGCCCACGTGCGCCGCAGCCTCGCGAAAGGTGCAGTAGAACAGGTTCTGGAAGCGGATCAGATCGGTAAACGCATTGTGATTGCCTCGATCCCAGATCTTTTCGACGGAGACGATTTCGGCCTTCAGTGGTGCGGGTTGCTGGGCAAACAACGATGTCGCACCGACCGTGATTGCAAAGGCGAGGGAGAGCTTGTTCAACATGCGGCTTGGTTCTACGCGGCAGGCGGCGTATTTCCATCTCTTTCCTTTGGCGCAATCAGAGAGACAAGGAGCCTGGCAGGGGAACAATGATCTCTTCGCCAGTGGCCGGCAGCTTCTGGCTGCTCAGCTTGTTGATGCGCTGAAGCTCGGCGGGCGTGGTGCCGAAATTGCGGGCAACCGTTTGGATTTCATCGCCTGCTTCCACCCGATAGCTGGTGACGCCGCGAGGACCGGAGGTATTTGGGACGTTGCCCAAGCCTTGGCTCGCTGGCGGGGGCACGGCGGAATACACCACCTCCTCCTTGGGCTTGGAGGGCTTGCTGACGTAGCGGGTCTTGGCTTTCGGTTTCACGGTGCGACCCCGTCCTGGAATGGTGAGCACACTCCCCACTTCGATCACGTCTGGGTTGGTGATGCCGTTCGTCTCTTGCAGCGACCGCGTGGAGACACGGTAGCTGGCGGCGATTTTGCTGAGTGATTGGCCGGGCTTGACAATGTGCGTGCTGCCGCTGCTGCCGAGCCCTGGGGTTGAGGGCACATAAGTGCCGCTAGTGTCAGGAATGAGCAGGGTCTCGCCTTCCCTCAGATTGTCGGTGGTGCGACCGTTGGCGCTCTTGATCGCGCTTTCGCTAGCGCCGTGGCGTTCGGCGATGCTCCACAGCGTGTCACCCCAGCGCACGGTGTATTTGGTGTAGCCGGTCGTGGTGCTGGGCCGGGAGTTGCTCCCGCGCGCCTCTAGGACTGACAGGCGTCGATCTTGCTCCTTATTCTTCAGTTTCAGGGCAGAGATCTCTCTGCTCGTGCTCGTGGACTGCGGCACGTTTATTGGCGTCTGGTAAATGGGAGGAGGCTGGGTTTGCGCATATCCAGGGTAAGGCTGCGGCTGTGGATACAGTCCCTGCTGGGCATACGCGGGGGGTAGTTGGAATGGCGGTGTCGGCGCGTAGATTGGGGCGGCGGTCTGGGGCGTGCTGCGGCGGGTCTGGGTTGTCGGCGTGGGCTGACTCTGGTAGGCGGGTGCTTGAGGAGCCCCGTATTGTAGGCCCGTGTTGGCGGCAGGCACGCCTTGCTGCTGGTAGGCAGACGGTATCAAGCCCATCTGGCGTTGTGTCGAAACGTTCCCAGCATTGAAAGGCCCCTGCGGTTGGTAGGCTTGGCCGAAGGTCGTCAGGGGCGACCCCAACACCACAAGACCGAGGCCCAGCCCGCTAACCAGAGGGGCCAAAGACGAAGGGCTAACCGACATTTTCATACGATAATTATAATAAACCTGAAATAGTTAGCAATTCACATTTTCAAAATTTATGGTTATTTTTATAAAATTCCAATGATTCAGCTGCTGGCGGTAATGAGTCAGCGCCATTCGCTGCCTCTCCCAGCCATTGAGGAGAGCGCAAATCCTTGTCGCGCTGCTGGCACGTGGGGTGCGTCTGTGCCAGACTCCCAGCCATGCCTGATTCTACTTTGGACCCCTCCAGCCCCCCACGATGGCGCACCTCGCTCTGGGTCGCGGTGCTGCTGGTGCTGGCCGCAGGGGCCATTTTCGGCGCCTTTGCCAGTATTCAGTATCGCTGGAACTGGTCTGGCTTCTGGCTGAACCGAGGGCTGTTTTTTGAAGGCTGGCTGACCACGCTGGGCATTGGCACCGGCTCACTGGTCGTGTGCTTGGCGGCGGGGTTTGGGCTGATGCTCGGCAGCCGCGCGGCGTGGGAGCCGGTGCGGCTAGCGTGCAGGGGCTGGATCACCCTGGTGCGCTCCACGCCGCTGCTGGTGCAGCTCCTGATCGGCTACTACGTGGTGGCGAATGCGCTGCGCATCAATGAGCCGATCGTGGTCGGCATGTTACTGCTGGGGTTGTTCGAGGCGGCGTATCTGGCGGAGATTTTTCGCGGCGCGCTGGAGAGCATCGGTCGCAGCCAGCGCGAGGCGGCGCGGGCTGTGGGCTTCAATACCGTGCAGACCTACCGCCACGTTTTGATTCCCCAGGCGGTGCGGCGTGCCTTGCCGGGGACGACGGGTGAGTTGGTCAGCCTGATCAAGAACTCGTCGCTGCTGTCCGTGTTGGGCATTGAGGAAGTCACGCAAATCACCCGCTTGATCAACTCACGCAGCTACACCGCGCTGGAGGGTTTTATCCCGCTGGCGCTGGCTTATTTGGCGATAACGCTGCCGCTCACTTGGCTGGCGCAGGGCTTGGAAAGGAGGTTCGCGTATGAAACTTGAGGCGCAATCCGTCGTGCAGGCCTTCGGCACGCAGCGAGCTTTGGACGGCGTGACTTTCCGCACGGAAACGGATGCCCGGGTCGTGGCGCTGCTCGGCCCATCGGGCGGGGGCAAATCGACCCTGCTACGTGTGCTGGGCTGCCTACTGGTGCCGCAGTCCGGTCGCGTGCAGATGGATGGCGAAGAGCTGCCACATGATGAAGCCGGCGCACTCGCGGCTCGCCGCACGAATGGCTTCGTCTTCCAAGGCTACAATCTTTTCCCGCACCTCACGGCCTTGGAAAACGTGGCGCTGCCGCTGCGCGTCGTTCATGGCGTCGCCCCCGAGCAAGCCGAAGCCCGAGCCCGGGAAATGCTCGACCGCCTGGGCTTGATCGGCCATGAGCACAAGCGGCCTGCCGAGCTGTCCGGCGGCCAGCAGCAGCGCGCGGCAATTGCTCGTGCCCTGGCTCCAAAGCCGCGCCTGCTGCTGCTCGATGAGCCGACCTCCGCACTTGATCCCGTGATGACCGGCGAGGTGCTGGATGTGGTGCGCGAGCTGGCAGAGAACGGCCAGCAGATCGTGCTCGCCACGCACGAGGTGTCCTTTGCGAAGCTGGTCGCGGACTGGGTCATTTTCCTGGCGCAAGGGCAGGTGCAGGAGAGCTGCGCAGCGAAGGAGTTCTTCGAATCACCAAAAACCGCACTTGCGCACCAATACTTGGAAGGTCTGGCGCGTTATCGCTGAGCCCGTGCAAAAGATTGCACTCGCCGTCTCCGCCTCCTACAATTGCCGCCTTAAATCCTGTTCCTCTCATGATCACCCATCGCCCCTCATTGCTCGTTGCGACCCTCTGCGGCGCTTTCTCCCTCCAAGCTCAGGCCGTTGATTTCGCCAAGCAGGTCTTCCCGATCCTGAACAGCAAGTGCAGCGAATGCCACAGCGAGAAGAAGGGCAAGACCAAGGGCGACTTCGCGATTGATCGGAAGGAAGACATCCAGAGCAATGTCAAAGCTGGTTCACCAGACGCCAGCAGCTTGGTAATTACCGTCACGCTGCCGAAGGATGACGAAGACGTGATGCCGCCGAAGGGCAAGAACATGCTGACGCCCGCCGAGGTGAAGGTGCTGAAGGATTGGATTCAGGAAGGCGCGAGCTTCGATGCCGCAGGTGCTGCGCCGACCGCCGCTGCTCCAGCGGCAGGTCCTGCCCAGACATGGACCAACACAGCTGGCAAGAGCCTGCTGGCGCTCTTTGATCGTCTGGAAGGGGACGCCGTGGTGGTGAAGACTGCCGATGGCACGTATTACACCATCCCGCTGGCGAACCTGTCGCCCGAAAGCCAAGCTCAAGCCAAGAAGGCAGGCGGGCAGTAAGCCTAGCGAACCAACCAGTTTAAAATGAAGAAGGGCAGCTCGCGAGAGCTGCCCGTTTTCGCTGGTCGTTACTGATTCGCCTTCGCAGCGATCTCGGCCAGGTATTTGGCTGCATCTTTGTTGAAGTCGTCCAGGCAAGGCTCGCAGCAGAGCTTCACTTCCTGGCCATCACGCACGAGCACATATGGCTCGCCGTGGGCACCGAGTTTGTTGCCAGAGATCAGGCAAGTATCCAGCGGGTAAGGCTTGGCATCAGGCCCGCAACTGGTCAGCGCGACCATCATGGCGCAGGCGAACGTGGTGAGCGAAAGGTGAGAGATCATGGGAGTGGGAATCAAATGGCCGCCGCCCTCCCGGTATGAAGGCGGCGGCGTGGGTTGTTTCGGGTCAGAGTCGGTTACTTCTCTTCCTTGCAGCAGTCCTTGCCACAGGTTTTGCCTTTGTCCTTGCAGCACTCAGCGCAGGACTTGCCCTTGTCGGAGCAGCACTTTTTGCAGGATTCACCTGCGAAGGCACCAGTGGAGATGGCGGCGATGGAGAGGAGGGTCAGAATGGTTTTCATAAGTTGGATCAGTTGATTTGTTCGGAGTACAGATCGCCTTTGAAATGGAAAGTCCAGGCTGCTGAGCCGCAGGCGGAAGGCCAGGGCCTGGGTTGCGACGCCACCGCAACAAAGAGGCGCTTGGGGCAGCCGCTGGTCTCGAGACACTTCTGATAAGTGCGATGTGCTTCATCGCCATCGTGTCCCGCCCTTGCGCTTACGCATGGGCTGCCAGTCAGCACGCGGCCGGTATCAAATGAGCCACGAGCAGTGCAGCACACGCAGCGCGATCGCGGGTCGCGGCGGGCTATGCTGGATGCTCCACACCAGGGCTGTCTGCGAGCGCCATGCCGTGGGGAAATGGTTATCGAGATAGGGTGCAGGCACCGCGTCGGCCAAAGGCATGGGCGCGGGGATCAAGACCTTGTGGCTGGCCAGTTCGCGCACCTTGGGCGCTTTTGAACAAGGACAGTCTGAGGGCTTCTCTGGAGCGTGTTGTTGATGGTCGGCCTTCTGCTGACAGCAGCTTGGCACCTCGGCCTGCGTTGCCGCGACGTGCATCCAGCTGCACCAGCACACCGGGCTGGCGATCAGCAAAGCAAGCGTCAAAGCTGTCAGCTTGTGGATCATTGGGCGGATACAGACTCGGTTACGCTACAAAACGTTCAACGGAATACCAGATGCGATTTTTGTCCTGCAACATGTCGGCGTTGCGCCCCTCACATCATGGGTTGGGCAGCATTTTGGTGAAGTGATAGCCTACGATCTGGTAGTCCTGTCGGAAGTAAAACTTGTGCGCCCCATGCTTTGTCACGTAGCAGTCCAGCATTGCCATCTGACAGCCACGTGCTCGGCCATAGGCCTCCACCCAAGCGATCATTTGCTCGCCGATGCCTTGAGAACGGCGAGACTCGTCCACCACGACATTGTCGATGTCGATGTATTCGCCACTCCAGAAGCGCACGCCCAACCAGAAGCCACACACACCGACTATGGTCGTGTCATCGAAGGCAGCCAGACAGTGGTAGTTCAGCGGTCGCATCAACTCCAACCGTCGCGCCAGTTCGGCAGGTTCCTGGTGAGGGTTGAGCTGCTGAATCAGCGGCAGGATCGTGGGCAGCTCATCCTGGGTTAGTTCGCGCAGTGTGATCTCGCTCATGGCACAAATTTGAGCGAGCGGCCCGGTCTTGTGCCAGTCATTTTTCCCTCGCGCAGCACTGGTACACCGCGAACCAAGACGTGCGAGAAGCCCTCGGAAAAATGAATCGGATCATCGAAGGTGCTCTTGTCCATGACGGTCGCTGGATCAAAGATCACGACATCGGCCCAGGCTCCGGGTTTCA
>CAXNNN010000027.1:0-16640 GCA_964203095.1 Verrucomicrobiaceae bacterium
GAAGGCGTGAGCCAATTGGCCGAGCTATTCCAGCCGCCACCGAGCACAGCGGTGCCGACTGCTGCCGATGTCGCCCCCGTGGCTGCCACCAAGACAGAGCCAGCGAAAGAGGTGAGTGCGGCGGTTGCTCTTGCGGGTGTCGCCACGGCCGAGCCGGAAGGCGTGAGCGGTATGTCGTATCGTGTGGAGGAAGTGCTGCTGCAGGGGGTGAAGGTGCACCTGCGCAATCGGCAGTCGAAGACCGTGAATGACATCGACCGCCTCCGGCTTCGCATCAGTGATGTCGATGTCGCGCTTGCCGATCTGGCCGCACACAATCGGGCGAAGATCGAGATCAGCGGTCAGGTCACTTCCACTGGTCGTGCCCGCGTGGGTGAAGTGATCAAGGATGTGCCCGTGGCAAATTTTGCTTTCTCCGGCCAAGGGGAAGTGAAGCCGTATGACCTAGCAACGAAGACGCTGAACCCTGAGGCAACCTTGATCGCACGCTTGGACAAGGGCTCGATCTTCGGTGGCACCACGACTGTCGGGCAAGCGGCAGCGAAGGACAAGACGTTCCAGCAGATGAAGAAAAACTTCGGCATTGATGTCTCGGACGTCGTTCTCGGCGGTGCCTTGCAGGAGGAGGTCGTTATTGATGTGAATCTGAAGAACAGCCGCGTGACGTTCGCCAAGGACACACGCCTCAGCTTTCCTGATTATGTGGTCACGCTGCGCCAGGGCAGTTGGCTGAATGCCGCGCAGGACGATCATGAATCGCACCTGCTGCTGGTGCCCTCGGAACCCGTGGCCAATAAGATCATGGAAGGTGTGAAGTCCAAGATGGGCGATGGGCTGTCTGCCACGGCGCTGGGCATCTTCAACGACGGTAAGGGCAAGCTCGGCTTTGACATCATCTCCACGGAAAAACTGTCCAAGCCGAAGTTCAAATTGGGCGGTCAAGCGGGTCAAATCGAGCAGTTGTTCAAGGGCTTTGGCGGCGGCTTGCTCAAAGGCCTGCTCAATCAATAATCTCTTTCCTCTCTCGCTGCTCATGATCCGCGTTCCTGTGCTTCTCATTTTGTTGACCGCGCTAGCGTGGTGGTTGCACGGCGAGCAGCAGAGTGGTCGCTTTCGGCATGTGGATGAGACGTTTCTGGATTTCCTGCTGGCCAATACGCGAGACGAGCTGAAGCCCGATCCAGCCAAGGCGAGTGAAGTGGTTTTCATCACCCTGCGCGAGCAGGACAAGGCCGAGTATGAAGCCTGGCCTCCTTTGCCGATCGACTACCAGATGATCCTCAAGGCCTTGGTCGCCAGCGAGCCCAGCATGCTAGCGATCACCGAGCCCTTGCATTGGCCAGAGCCGAAGCCCCCCTTCCTCGACCAGCTTGCCGAGTCCTTGCTCCTGTCGCCGAATGTGGTCTTGTCTGCGGGTGCGGCGACGGACGGTAGAGCAGATGGTGCTGTGCTCGCCTTTGCCAAAGACAAGCTGCCGCTGATCGCACGCGTGCAGGGCGTGGAGGGATTGCTGCCTGTCGTGGTGAATGTGCCTGCGAAGCCTGAGCCTGCGCTGCTGCGCCAGGCGGATGTCGGGCTCAGCGTGCCAGGGAAGAGCGCCTTCGCCATGCGTGTGGGGGAGAGCGTGGTGCCGTCGGTGGACCTGCAAATCCTGGTCCACGCCACACGCACGCCTTTCAGCCGAGTGCGGTTGAATACTGGCCCTGGGGCTGGCTTGCATCTGGGGGATGAGATTTTCGTGCCGTTGTCGCGGGAGGTGAGTCTGCCCTTTGTCCCAACTCCAGTGGCGGAACTCAGTGCGGTCGATTTGATCACGGCCTCGGTCACAGGCGAGGATGCTGAAGTGGCTAAGACTCTGGGCAAAAACAAGATCGTAGTCATTGGCCAGGGTGACGACGCGACTCGCCAACGTGTGCAGTCAATGGCTGCCGCCTTGAGCCTGCCGCGTCTGCGCGTGCTCAGCTACATGGAGCAAGTCGCTGCCTGGAGCGTGGCGGGGCTACTCGCTCTGTCCTTACTCTGGCTCCCCCGGCGGAAGGCGATCCTGCGCGCGCTGCTTTATCTTTTCCTGGCGCTGACCGGCAGCTACCTGGCCTTCCAGAATGGCCGACTGTGGTGTCCTCCGGCTATCCCGGCGGCGCTGCTGTTGGCGGGTGGATTGTTTGCCCGACTGTTCGGGCGGGCCGCAGATACCGGTCTTGACTCTGCCCCTGCCACACCCTAACGGGGGATTACACATACAATGAGGTTACGCAATCTGACTGGCCGCTTAGCAATTGGGCCCAATTCCTACCTGATCGAATCAGGGGATCACCGCATCATTCTGGACTCTGGCATGGACCCAAAGGCCGAAGGTATCGAAGCCTTGCCCAATCTGTCCGCCGTGAAAACCGACAGCGTGGATGCCATCCTGGTCTCCCACGCCCATCATGATCACATCGGCTCCCTGCCGATCACGCAGCGCCGCCAGCCCAAGGCACCGGTCTATATGACCCAGTTCACGGGCGAAGTCGGTGCTGCCATGCTGCACAACTCGGTCAACGTGATGACCAAGCAGCGCGCCGAACTCGGCATCGCTGATTACCCGCTTTTCACCCATCGCGAGTTGGATGAGATCCACCAGAAGTGGCACTACCTGTCGCTGAAGAAGCCCTATCGCCTGGGCGGCACGGAGCTGGACTGCATGTTCCATGACGCCGGGCACATTTGCGGTTCGGTTGGTATTCAAATCACCGAGGGTGACAAATCGCTGTTCTACACGGGCGACGTCAGCTTCGACTCGCAAACCTTGTCCATGGCGGCCGATTTCCCAGAGCAGGGCGTCGACGTGCTGATCATGGAAACCACGCGTGGCGACTTCGCTCGCTCGCCCGAGTATTCTCGCAAGGCTGAGAAAGAAAAGCTCGCCGCCATCATCCGTGACACCCATGCGGCCAACGGGTCCGTCTTGATCCCCGTCTTCGCCCTCGGCAAGACGCAGGAGACGATGCTCATGCTGCACGAGCTGCAGCGCATGGATTTGATCCCAGACATGCCGCTCTATATCGGCGGCCTCAGCACCAAGATCACCGAGATCACCGATCAGTACTCCAGCAAGACCCGGCGCAACTATCCCGGCTTTAGCTTGATGGAAGACATCGACTTCCTCGTCGCTTCCAAGAAGTCCCGCAAGAAGCGCGAGATCGCTTACCAGAACCGCTGCATTTACGCTCTCAGCAGCGGCATGATGTCCGAGAACACGGCCAGCAATGCCTTCGCCCGCACCTTCCTCGACAATCCGAAGAACACGGTCGCCTTCGTCGGCTATACCGATCCGTCGACCCCTGGCTACCGTGTGCGCCACGCCAAGAAAGGCGACCGCGTGTCGCTCGATGAGCGCCTGCCCGACGTGACCGTCAACGCCCGCATTGAGAGCCTCGACTTCAGCGCCCATGCCACTCGCGAGCAGCTGCTCGCCTATGTGCAGAAGGTGAACCCAAAGAAGGTGCTGCTCGTCCACGGTGACGAACCCGCCCAGCTCTGGTTCCAGCGCGAGATCACCGCGATCCTGCCCGGGACGGAAGTCATCCGCCCCGTGCCCGATCAGTGGATTGAGCTGTGGTAAGAGGCGTTCGCCTCAGTCCACAAACATGAATTCGTTGCTCATCATGAGCGCTTGAGCCAGCTGGGTCAGTGGGCTTTGCGTGCGCTGGCGATTCAACGGCCAAGCATCCTTGCCACAGAAATCGAGGCGGGCGTGGGTGAGCATTTCGGTTTTGCCGTCGGGCTGCACGAGGTGAATCTCGGGCACCCACTCGAAGCTGTCGCTGTCGGTGCTGTTTTCCGAGCTGATGGCGAAGTCCAGCACGTCACCTTTCTTGACCTCGATTTTGTCCACGGCCATGGACGCGCGCTTCTGCTGTGGCGTGGCCATGGTTTCCTTCACCAAGCCGGTGCGACTGCTGATGATCAGGGCGCGCACGCCATTGCCGCGATCCGAATCGCGAATGACGTCGCCGAAAAGACGCACAATTGCATCGAAAGGCGCGGTCCAACGGCGTGTCACGACGAGGTCATCCTTGGGAGCATGGCCGCCCTTGTCATACATCATGGCGTGTCCCCATTGAGCGCTCGGCAGTTCGTCGGCAGGGCTGTAAGTGGGGCGCTTGTTGCGGTCCTTGAAGACGCCGAAGGGCTTCCAGTCGGACAGCGTGACTTTGCCGGAGGGATCGCGGCTAAGGCGATGCGTGCCATACGTCCAGCGGAACGGCTCACTCCCTTGCAGCGTGCCAGCTTCGCTGAGGAAGCGCTGAGCGAGGTCGACCTCGTCCGGCTGTGGATCACGCAGCAACACGCGATTATACAGCGCCTTGATTGTCTGTGAGTCGGCGGTGCTGCCTTCGACGGGGAGCTTTGAAGACAAGGAGGATGCCTGCTTCTGCATGAATGGGCTGTTCATCAAGAACAACGCCTGCTGCGGCACGGTGGTGACGAAGCGCTGAGGGCTGTGGGAGTCCGGGTTCGCGAAGTCGAACATCGCAGGCACCGTGGCCTGATCATAGCGATCGACGATGTGATACAGCGTGCGCCGGCCATCGACCGTCGGCGCGTTGAGTTCCACGGGCCGGCCACCCATCGCGCCAGTATTCAGCACGCCAGCGGCATTGACCACGGCATCGCGCATTGCCTCATAATCCAGGCGCGTGCGGTTGAAGCGGGTGAGCATGTTATTCTCAGCGTCCTTGGTCTCCTTGTCAGGCGTGCTTAGGCTGCTCTGCTGGTAGGTGGCGCTGGTGAGGATCATCCGGTGCAGCGTCTTCAAGCTCCAACCTTCCTCCATGAAGGTCGCGGCTAAGTAGTCTAGCAACTCAGCCTGCAACGGCTTGTCCGTTTGCACGCCGAAGTCGCTTGGCTGTGCTACGAGCGGCTTGCCGAAATGCTGCATCCACACGCGGTTCACGATTACGCGAGCGGTCAGAGGATTGTCACGGTTGGTCACGGCCTTGGCGAATTCCAGTCGCCCACTGCCGTCGGTGAACTTCTGGCCGCCAAGCACTGTCAGGTTGCCCCGGGGAGCGACCTCCCCTGGGCGACCAGGGTTGCCGCGGATGAAGACGCGCACGTCGTTGGGCTTTGGTTTGTCAAGCATCACCATCGCTCGTGGCGGGGCACCGTCGTTGGCCAAGTCGATGCGTTTCAATTCATTGTTGAAGCGCACGACGGTCTCCAAGTCTTTGCGCGTGAACAGTTCATCCATCTTCTCCACGGTCACGGACAGCGGCGAGGTGGGCCGCATGAGCAAGTCATAGATGGAGTCCTTCTGGCCTGCGGGGGGCGCGGTCAGGTGCTTTACAAACATGGCGGCATAAGTGCTGGCGACTTCCGCGAAATTTTTCGGTGCGGGCTTGCTAGTGAAGGCTTGCAGCACTTCGGGGTAACATTTGGCCTCCGGCTTGGCCAGGCGTTGCAGCACTTCAGGTGCCTTGGCGGCGAACTCGCTCTCAGGTAGCGCGGAAAACTCCTTCCACGCGATCAGCACCCCGTGCGGTGGGCCTTCCCAGGCCATGTCAGTGATTAGGTTCTGCCATTTTTTCGACACCTTGTCGCGCAGTTGCAGTTGTCCTGCGCGACCTCGGAGCGTGTCCCCCTCTAGTTTTTTGGTTCGCACTTCATGCACAAAGCCCAAGTAGTGGCTCATGCGGTCGAGCTTGCGGATGTCGTCGTAGACCTCCTTGCGATACACATTCTTCTTCTCCTCAACCTTGGCGATTTCTGCCTTGTAACTCGCATACGCGATCTCGCTGGCGGGCTTGCCGATCACGGGCAGCATCTCGGGGATCTCGCTGCTGCTGAACATGCTGTAGAGCGCGTAGTAGTCTTTGGCGGGAATGGGATCATACTTGTGATCGTGGCAGCGTGCGCAGGACACGGTCAGGCCCAGCAGGCCGCGCGTGGTGGCGTCGATACGATCGTCCGTTTGCAGATCCCTGCTGCCGATAAAGGTGTCATTCACCGTCAGGAAGCCGAGGGCCGCTAGATCGCGGCTAGCGGGCTGTTCGGTGCTGCCTGCGGTGCTGCCAACCATGCGGTCAGCCGCGAGTTGAAGCATCACGAACCGGTCATACGACATGTCCGAATTCAACGCGTCGACCACCCAGTCACGGTAGGTGTAGGAATAAGGGAAGCGGATGTCTTTTCCGGCGACCTGATAGCCCTCGGTGTCTGAATAGCGGGCAACGTCCAGCCAGTAGCGGGCCCAGCGTTCACCATAATGGGGGGAGGCTAGGAGGCCTTCGACCAAGTTGCGCACGGCGGATTTGGCGTCACGGGCATGGGCCGCCTTGAACTGCTGCACTTCGTCATAAGTCGGCTGCAAGCCGGTGACGGTCAGATATAAGCGGCGTACCAGGGTGGCCGCGTCAGCAGGTGGCGCAGGCTGAAGCCCAGAGGACTGCATCGTTTTCAGTACGAACGCGTCCAGTGGGTTGGTGATGAGGGCTGGGCCTTTCGTTTCTGAACTAGCCACTAACCACTTGGCGTTAATCAAAGGCATCTGCGGCTTCACCACCTTTTGGAAAGCCCAGTGCTCCTGCCACTTCGGCTTTTCATGGGTGATCTCGCGGTCCGCGGGCCACGGCGCGCCCATTTGAATCCACTTCTCCAGCAGCGCGATTTGGTCAGGCTTGAGCGGGTCGCCCTTTTTGGGCATGGCTTCCACGCCGGGTTGGTGCTTCACCGCCTTGATCATCTTGCTGGCGGCAGGATTGCCGGGCACCACGACGGGGCCGTAGTCGCTGCCGCGCGTGACGGCGCTCTGGGAGTCGAAGCGCAGTCCGTTTTCGTGGCGGTGCGAGTTGTGGCAGTCCGTGCAGCTCTCCGCCAGAATGGGGCGGATCTGCTTCTCGAAGAACTCGATCTGGTCGGGCGGATACGTCGCGGCCTGCGCCACGGAGGCCATCGTGGCAAGGGCGATTGTGTAACGGGTCATCATGGGGGGTGAAAAACTATACGCGGGTGCAGCGAACCTATTTCCTCACAGATGGATGGAAGCTTGCCAGACGGTCCCCCATGCAGCATTTTCCACTCTCGTTCAATTCCCCACCCCCCGAAAAACTCACGCACCATGCCGACCTACGATTACGAATGCCAGGACTGCGGTCACCAGTTTGAGGCAAAGCAGTCGATGAAAGACCCGCACCTGACTGATTGCCCCAAGGAGGAGTGCAAAGGCCATGTGAAGCGCAAGATAGGCTTGGGCAGCGGCCTCATCTTCAAAGGCTCCGGCTTTTACATCACCGACTACCGCAGCGACTCCTACAAGGCAGCGGCCAAGGCGGACTCATCGTCTAGCTCCGCGCCTGCGGCGACACCGCCGCCTGCCAGCACGCCCGCAGCGTCAACTTAGCGCGTCTTTCCCATGGCTAATCCCTGGCTCAACATCGCGCTGCTGATCCCGCTGAGTGCGCTCGCTGCGGCAGCCGTGCTTAGCCATCAGACCCCCGACTTATCAGCGATCCAGACCGTGGTAGAGCCGAAGGAGACGCCCATCGTTGACTTGGCTAGCTTGCTCGAGCAGACGGCGATCAAGCAATCAGGACAGCTGGAGATTGGCGAAGGCGAGCTCAATGATTACCTGGCGCGCCGCTTGAAAGCAAAGCCCAAGGGCAAGAGTGCCAGCTTTGCGCAACTCGAGCGCGTGCTCGTTGACCTGGAGGAGGGGCGTGGACGAGTGAACTTCTGCTGGAAGGTGGGCGGCCACCGCATCGTCGCTGCTGTGGACCTGGGTATTCTGCGCACGGCGAAAGATTTCCGGGTGGAGGTGCTCCACGGTGCGTATGGCCGCCTGGAAGTGGCGCGCGGTTTTTTGACGCCCTTGATCCCGGCCATGATGCAGGTCGCCCAGGCATGCAAGCCGGAGATCGCCGCGCTATTCAAACTGCCCCACATTCGTGCGGCCAAGGACAAGCTCATTCTCAATCCTAAGTTCTAATCGCTTTTCTCCCATGATGAGTTTGTCACGCATTGCTTTGCTAATCGCCTGCACGTTGTCCACGCTTCATGCGCAGCAGCCGCCCCTTGACCTGCCGTCGCTGGACAAGCCGCCAACCTTGTCCTTACCCCCGCCGAAGATCGTGCCGCTACCGGCCGATGCAGCCGTGCCTGGTGGCGCGATGGCCCCGGTGACGCCGCCGCCGCCGACCCAGCCCGCCTTGCCACCACCGGTGGTGAAAGATGGCTCCACCAGCTCGACTAGCACGAATGGGCAATTCATCATTCACGGCGCTGACTTGCAGACCCGCAGCTGGTTCAGCCGCTTTTGCGAGACACTGGCTAGTGACTTGCAGCGGCTCATGCGCGACCCGCAATCCTGGAACATTCCGATCGTGCTGTCGCTGCGCATGGGCAGCGACATGTCCCTGACGGAGCCGAGTGTGAAGGCGGTGGTTTCCGAGCTGACGAGTGGCGGGTTTCAACTTCAGCTCACAGTGCAACTGCGGCCGGACTTGAACACGAATGACCTGCGCGCGGAACTCATCCGCATTTTGCTGGCGGAGCGCATCCTGCGTGGCCATGACAAGCTGACTACGAAGCGCAGCCGCATCTTGCCCGAGTGGCTGTTGGTCGGTGCGACCGAGGCCCTGCGCTACAAGGAGCGCTCGCGCCCGAGTGCGCTGTTCGCTGCCGTTTTCAAGACAGGCAAGATCTATGACATCGAAGAGATCCTGGAGGCGACACCCGGCAAGCTCGACGCGATGAGCCGTGCCATTTACGAGACCTCGTCCTGCGCGCTGGTGCTCGCCTTGCTCGATCAAAACGAGGGTTCGCTGCGCATGGCGAAGTTCCTCCATTCCCTCGCCATCGAGACCCGAGGCGACCGCGAGCTGATCAATGAATGGTTCCCTGCCGTCGCCCAATCGAAGACGAGCCTCGACAAGTGGTGGTCCCTGCAAATGGCGAACCTCGCTCGGCCGTCCGTGTTTGAATCGCTTGATCCTGTCGAGTCTATCAAGGCCCTGGACGACGCCCTCACGCTACGCTTCCAGGCCGAGGTCGAGGTCACATCCAGCGCACCCTCGAATGAAGGTGCCGAGGCAGAGGCCGTTGAAGATCGTCCGGGGTTCTTCGCTCGCCTGTTCCGGCGTTCCTCAGACAAAGACGAATCCATTGATTCCAGGCCAAAGCCTGAAGAAAAGGCCAAGCCCAAGGTCGAGGAGCAGCCGAAAGAGCCCGCCAAGCCCGAGGCGAAACCCAGGCCTAAGCCGGAAGTAAAACCTGCGGCCAAGCCCAAGGATGAATCCAAGCCCGAGGAGCCAAAGCGCCCAGGGTTGCTGCGCCGTCTGTTCAGCGGTGATGACGAAAAAGAGGCCAAGCAAGAGCCTGAAAAGAAGAGTGAAAAGCCCAAGACCACGCCAGCACCTGCTCCCAAAAAAGATGACAAGGCAGACGAGAAGAAGACCGCATCGATTGCCTCGCCCTTCTGGCGCTTGGCTGTTGATTTAACCTTCCCCGCTGCGACTTTGGTCTTGGACGCCCAGGAATGGTTGGAGCAGCCAGCCCCGCGGTATGCCATCCTCGGTTTCGGCAAAAAGAAAGATGCCAAGGCCGAAGAGGAAGACACGAAAAAGGCCAAGCCCGAAGCTGCGAAAGAGGAAGAGGCCAAAAAGCCGGAACCCAAGAGAGAAGAGCCCAAGAAAAAGGAACCTGCGAAGGCCGAGGTGCCCGCTGATCCCGCCCCCAAGCCGACGGTGAAGACACGCAAGGTTGCGGCCTCATTGCCGATTGAGGACTACGCCAAGGTGCTCAAGCGCAGCGACGCGAAGGCGGTGTTTGCCAACACTGCCCAGTCACTCGTCAGTCTGGGCCAACGCGTGCACCCGCTATTCCGCCCTTTGATCAACGACTACGTGAAACTGATCTCCGACATCGCTGATGGCAAGACGAAGAATGCCGACGCGCGTCTTCAGGAACTCAAACAGCAGCGCACCCAGATCGCTGCACAGGCGCGCGCCGCCCAGGATTTCGTGGACTGGTATGAGGCCAGCCAGAACACCAATTGGTCTGGCTTGTTCGACGACTTCCTGCGTGTGCCTGAAGCTGTGCGTGATGAATTGCCCAAGCGCGTGGACCCGTTGTCCCGTTTGCTCGATGAGGCTGAGCAACAGGCACGCTGATCACGCAGTCGGCAAAATCAGCTCTGCCACCGCTCCGCCGCCCTGGCGATTCGTCAGGGTCACGCTGCCGCCGTGCAACTCCGCCGCCTCGCGCACGAAGCAAAGGCCCAGTCCTGAGCCCTTGCGGCCTGTGAGCGGGTGCTTGAGGGAGTAGAAGCGCTCAAATAAACGCGGCAGCGCATAGTCGGGAATGCCAGGGCCTTGATCGCGAATTTGCAGGCTCAACTGTCCGTTTGTCTTGGATAATGCGACCTCGATTCGTCCCCCAGCGGGTGAGAAGTCGAGAGCGTTCTCTAGCAGATTGATCACGGCGTGCTGAAGCAGGGCGGGATCACCTTGTAGCGGGCACACTTCCGTGGGCAACATCACGTCGCACAGCACCTGCTTAGCGGCGGCAGCACCCGCTAGCTCGGCCACGGCTTGGTGCGTGATGTGGCAGAGGTCTACCTCTGTGCGCACAGGCAAGGCCTTCAAGCGTTCGACTTCAGCCAGTCGCAGCATCTGGCGCAGCAGGTGTTCGGCACGGCTGGATTCATGGCGCAGGTTGTCGGTGAAGCGCTGGCGTTGTTCGGCATCCATCGTGCCCTCAGCGAGCAATTCAGAAGTGGCCTGAATGGCTGCGAGCGGGCTCTTTAGCTCATGGGTCAGCGTTTGCACATAGGTCGCGGCATAGTCGCGGCCTTCCAGTTCCTCGCGCATTTCTTCCAAGGCCACTGCCAGCGTGTTCACGTCCGCGCTGGCGCGCAGATTCGGCAATGAGGGGCGCTCGCCGCGCTTGATCGCCTGGACGTAAGCCGTGAGTCGGCGCAGGGGTTGCAGATACCAAAACAGCACGGCACCGACGAACAAGGCAATGCCGCTGCCAATGAGCACGCTGGAGAGCTGAATCTTTGACCGGCGCTGCTGAATGAAGGGCCACTGGTCGAGCTTTGGCTTCCGCACGGTGAGCACGCCGATGATGTTTTTGCCGTCATAAACCGGCGCTGCAACGTGCAGCACGCTGGTGCGAGAGTCGTCCTTCTTGGAGCGCGAGGAGCGTGCGCCATACGCTCCCTTGAGGGTCAGATACACGTCCTTGGCGGTGCCCAGGTCTCGGCCTGTGTTCAGGTCATTGTCGGAGTCATAGATCACCACGCCGTGTTCTTCGGTCAGATACACTTGGGTGGTGATTTGAGTCTTCGTGAGGTCGAAGATCGCGGCTTCGAAACGCCGCTCCACTGCCAGGGGCCAAGCCTGATGCAGCACCTCGGCGTCCAACGTGTGATTCTTGATGCCGCTTTGGACAATGGCGGCAAGCACGTTGGCCATGTCCACCATGACCTCTTCGGTGGCCTGGAAGTTCTCATTCTCGATGTCGCTCGTCAGCGAGTCTGCAAGCAAGCCGAAGCCTAGCGCGACAATGACGACCACGGCGAGCAGGGCAAACTGGGTCGCTCTCATGCGTCCTCCTTCAGCGCGTAGCCCAGGCCGCGCCGGGTCTCGATAGGGTCGAAGCCTGGGGCCACGATTTGAATCTTGGCCCGCACGCTTTTCACATGGGCATCGACGGTCCGATCCGTGACCGCGCCGGGGTCAGGCCACGCGATTTCCAACAACTGATCTCGGCTCAGCACGCGGCCAGGATGCTGCATGAGGGCGAGCAGCAGGTGATACTCGTTGCGTGCTAGGTCGAGGGCGTGGCCGTGGCACTGGATGACCTTGCGGCGATCATCGTGCATCAGCGCTTCGGGCTTGGCTGCTGGAGCTTCCACCGCCGCTGCCATCGCTGTCGGCTGTGCTCGCCGCAGGATCGCACGAACGCGGGCGACCAGTTCACGTGGGCTGAAAGGCTTCAACACGTAGTCATCACCGCCGAGTTCCAGGCCCAGCACACGGTCGATCTCGCCATCCCGCGCTGTGAGGAAGATGACCGGCACTTGCGAGTGCTGGCGGAGTTTGCGACAGATGTCGAAGCCGCTGATGTCCGGCAAACCCACATCGAGAATGAGGCAATCAAACACGCTCTGCTGCGCCGCCTTCAAGGCTTCCGTGCCTGTGCCGCAGTGCATCACTTCGAAGTGTTCGGTGCGCAGAGCATAGACAAGAGTGTCAGCGATGGAGGGTTCGTCTTCGACAACCAGGACGCGGCGTTGCATGGCGGACCTTTGACGAGTGCCCATGTTTGGCAACGCAAATCGCCACGCGGAAGATCCACATCCTTTCTTGCCCGATCCGCCTGGCTGCTGCACAATCGCCGCCTTTCCGAACCTAAAATCTACCCACTCACATGAGCCGAAAAATTCGTTATGGCATGGTTGGCGGCGGGCGCGGTGCCTTCATTGGCGCGGTGCATCGCATTGCTGCTGCACTGGATCAGCAGATTGAACTCGTCTGCGGCGCGTTCTCCTCAAGCGCCGAGAAGTCCAAGGCCTCCGGTGAGGACTTGTTCCTGCCTTCCGAGCGCTGCTACGGCAGCTTTGAGGAGATGATCAAGACGGAAGCCCAACTGCCAGCCGACAAGCGCATGGACTTCGTGGCGATTGTCACGCCGAATCACATGCATTTCCCACCGGCGAAGTTGGCGCTGGAGCACGGCTTTCACGTGCTGAGCGACAAGCCTGCTACGTTCAATCTGGCCGAGGCGAAGGAACTTGCTCAGCTGGTGAAATCGACCGGCAAGCTGTATGGCTTGACGCACAATTACACGGGCTATCCGCTGGTGAAACAAGCGCGCGAGATGGTGCTGAATGGCACGCTGGGCAAGATCCGCAAGGTGGTCGCTGAGTATCCGCAGGGCTGGCTGGCGACGAAGCTGGAAGACAGCGGTCAGAAGCAAGCAGGCTGGCGCACCGACCCGACGAAATCGGGTGCCGCAGGTTGCGTGGGCGACATCGGCACGCATGCCGAGAACCTCGCTGAATACATCACCGGCCTGAAGATCAGCGAACTGGCCGCCGACCTAACCGCCTTTGTCGAAGGGCGTCTGCTGGATGATGATGCAAACATCCTGCTGCGTTTCGAAGGCGGAGCCAAGGGTGTGCTTCATTGCTCGCAGATCAGCGTGGGCGAGGAGAACAACCTCAACATCCGCGTCTACGGCGAGAAAGGTGGCCTGGAGTGGCACCAGAAGGAGCCCAACACCTTGCTCGTGAAGTGGCTCGACAAGCCAATGGAAGTCTATCGCACCGCCAACGGCTACCTGGGCAAGGCCGCCCTGGCTGCTGGTCGCACGCCGCCTTCGCACCCCGAAGGCTACCTGGAAGCCTTTGCCAACATCTACAAGAACTTCGCCAATCACATTCGTGCCGTGACCGACGGCACGGAAGCCGATGCCTTGACGCTCGACTATCCAAAAATCGAAGACGGCGTGCGTGGCATGGCCTTCATCGACGCCGTGGTGCAGTCCAGCAAGGACAACGCCGCCTGGACCAAGCTCAGCGTGTAAGCGTTGCGAGAGCCGTCCCACTTACTTCAAGGCGCTGGGCAACCAGCGCCTTGTTTGCTTATGGGCTCTGCTCAAGGACCGGTTCGACACGTTCTCGAATGAGGTCCACGAGCTCAGGGTCCATGAATTCGTAGTCGTCAGGGATATCGAGCACCTCCATGTGAAGGCCCGACGCCAAGTCGGGGAACTGTGCTAGCAGTCGCTGTTTGTGATCGTGCTCCATGACGACCACGATGTCGGCCCAGAGTAGCAATTTCTCATTCACACGCCGCCTAGCGGAAGGGCTCAGGCCTGCGCTGCGTACGTCGACGCGCGGATCAGATTGATAAATGGCTTCCGCCGTCGGCCTGCGCCACTGATTGCGCGAGCAAAGGAATAGCACGCGCCTCATGCGAGAAACCGCCCACGAATCTCAGGTGTGGGCACCCAGCACTGCTCCTTCTGCCCGAACCAGCGGTAGCGATTGTGGGCGATCAGGCGATAGGCCCCGTCGCGAAGGATGCTCGGCACTAGCCAAAAAATCGCGCACAGCGGCCACGGCTGCGTGAGCTTCGCTGCGACCCTCAAGGCGGCTGCGCTGCAGGTGTAGATCGCTTTGCTTTCGATCACCACGAACGTGTCCATTGTGAGAGGTAGGTTGGCGAAGGCGAGCAAGCCTTTGCCTACATCCGACTGCTGCGAGGCGAACTTGAAGTGCCCACGGGGATCACGCTGAATAATGAACTGCACCGACGAGCAGCAGAAGTTGCACACGCCATCAAAGAGAATGATGGCGTGGCCTTCGGCGTCGGGTGGGAAACTCATTTCTTCACCAGCAAACTCTTCCCTGTCATCTCAGCCGACTTCTCCACACCGAGCATATCCAGCAAGGTCGGGGCGATGTCGGCGAGTTTGCCGTTGGCCACGGTGACGCTTCCTGAATCGGCGGCGACATAGATACCGTGAACGAGGTTGGTAGTGTGGGCGGTATGCGGGCTGCCGTCGGCATTGCGCATTTGCTCGCAGTTGCCGTGGTCGGCGGTGATGAAGAGTTTGCCGCCGAGTTCGAGCACTTTTTCCACAATCATGCGCACGCCAAGGTCGATGGTCTCGCAGGCATGGACGCCCGCCTCGACGACGCCGGTGTGGCCGACCATGTCGGGGTTGGCGTAGTTCATGATGACGAGGTCGTATTTCTCCAAACGACGCAGCACTTCAAAGGTGAGGTCGGGGGCGCTCATCTGCGGCTTTTTGTCGTAGGTGGGCACTTCTTTGGGCGAAATGGCGAGGTAGCGATCTTCGCCGACATTGGGCTCTTCGACACCGCTGTTGAAGAAGAAGGTGACGTGCGGGTATTTCTCGGTCTCGGCAGCGCGGAGCTGAGTGAGTCCGGCAGCGGCGACGACTTGACCGAGGTTGTTGGCCAGGGTGGCGGTGCTGAAGATGACGTTGGCACCGTAGTCGGTGTAAGTGGCGTCGTATTCAGTAAGGGTATAGTAGCTGGTCTTGGGCGTAACTTCGCGGTCGAAGCCGGAGAAGTCGGGTTTCAAGAAAGCCTCACTGAGCTGGCGGGCGCGGTCGGCGCGGAAGTTGAACCAAAGGATGACATCGCCATCGCGGATGCGTTGCTCGTTGGCGTTGCTGAAGATCATGGGCTGCATGAACTCGTCTCCGCGAGGATCACCTGGATAGGCGGCCTGAACGGCGGCGCTGGGGAGATCGGTGCGGACTTCACCACGGCCGAGCACGATAGCATCCCAAGCGAGCTTGTTGCGCTCCCAACGAGTGTCGCGATCCATGGCGTAGTAGCGACCGATCACGGTGGCGATTTTGGCTCCGCTGGGGGCGAGGTCTTTTTCCAGCTTCGCCATGTAGGCGGCACCGCCAGTCGGGGAGGTATCGCGGCCGTCGGTGATGGCGTGGACCATGAGGTCTTCGACTCCAGCAGCCTTGGCGGCATCACACAGAGCAGCGAGGTGATCCTGATGGGAATGCACGCCGCCATCGCTGATGAGGCCGAGGCAGTGCAGGCGCTTGCCTTTGGCTTTGTTAAAGGCATCGGCGAGGATAGGCATCTGCGCCAGTTCGCCATCGCGGATGCTTTTGTTAATGCGGGTGAGGTCTTGATACACCACGCGGCCAGCGCCGAGATTGAGGTGGCCGACTTCGCTGTTGCCCATCTGGCCATCTGGCAGGCCGACGTCTTCACCACTGGCGCTGACGGTGCCGCGCGGGTAGGTGGCGTAGAGGTGATCGTGGAAAGGGGTCTTCGCCAGCAGGGTGGCGTCGCCATTGGCGGCGGCTTGAGCTTTACCGCCGGGGTTGATGCCCCAGCCATCACGGATAATCAGAACAACGGGTTTTTTGGCCATAAGAATTGTGAATGCTTCATGGGCCAAATCAGCCCGAGAATCAAGGGCGTGAAACCTGCGGATGAAAACAAAAAACCCGCCAGGAGCGAACTCCAGGCGGGTCCAGGATGACAAGCCGAAGGCGATTACTTGCCCTTATGGATGTCATGGCAGGCCTTGCAGTTCACGGCCAGCTTGAACTTGCCCTTGGAGCTGGCGTCGCCC
Organism: Verrucomicrobiaceae bacterium; assembly: GCA_964203095.1. GTDB lineage: Bacteria > Verrucomicrobiota > Verrucomicrobiia > Verrucomicrobiales > Verrucomicrobiaceae > JAEUHN01. The sequence continues at coordinate 16,131 of CAXNNN010000027.1, forward strand.
TTTTGCAGGCCTTTCACGGCGTCGATCAGAGCCTGGGTCTTGGTGTCCCAGCTCGTGGTCGCACCCTTCGGTGGCGTGGCCTTGGCCATGGCTTCGTAGCCTTTCAGAATGTCGGAAAGCTCTCCAGGGGAGGCTTCACCGGCACCGACTTTTTTGGACAGGGCCTCTTCGCCCTTGTGATACTTTTTCATGGCGGACTTGATGGCTTCGTCGGCCATGCCGGTTGTGAGGGTGCCAAGCACGAGGCTGGCTACAAGAAGGATGCTTTTCATGGAGGGGTGTATGGATGGTTGTTCGCTAGCAGGTGAGACCCCAGGAGGGTGTGTCGAGGGGGTTTCAAGCATGGTCGATGCCATGCAGGAAAAGGGTTAGAAGCGCCAAATAACGCCGGTGCGCAAGATGAAGTCTGGAGTCGCGTCGGTGAGGCCAAAGCCTGCTCCGAGCTTGAGCGTGACATGGTGAACCGGCTCATAGTAGGCCCCCAGATCAATCTCGTGCCAGCCTTCGGAG
>CAXNNN010000028.1:0-16537 GCA_964203095.1 Verrucomicrobiaceae bacterium
CAGCCAATGCTTCTGGCTGACATGAGCAGCGAGCGCTTCTCGCTTCTGGGAATGAACGCGGGCCGTGTTCACATACGATCCCGCGTGGACACGTTTGCGTAGGCCATCGCGCAGGCCATGCGGAAGCGCATGATAGACCACGACATCGCCTTCATACGGCTGTGCTGGCGGTTCGGTGATCCAGTTCGGCATGCCATGCGTGAAGGCGGCTGTGACCGCTAGACGGCAGGTGTTCATGTGGTCCTCCATGTAGTCATGCGGCGAATGCGTGAGCACAATGTTCGGCTTGGCCTGCCGAATGACCGCCGAGACCTGGCGAAGCAGGTCCACGCTGTAGACGATCTCCAAGTCGTTTGCGATGGGTGGATAGAAACTAGCCCCCAGGATGCGGGCCGCGTTTCGCCCTTCCTCCAATCGAATGCGTGCCGTGGTCTCGGAATCATGCTGCACGCTGCCGCAGTTGCCTCGCGAGACATTGAAGTAGTGAATGTCCCAGCCTTTCTCTTTCAGCAGCAGCAACGTGCCTGCAGCGACGAATTCGATGTCATCAGGGTGGGCGGTGATGGCGAGGGCGGAAGGCATAGGAAAGGGCGAGGGGAACTGTGACCAACGACGAAAGTCGGGCCGGTTGGCAAGCGTGGAAAAGAAACGTCACCCGCGTCGAGTTCTCACTTTTCACTTCTCACCCCTCACTTTCCGCTTCAATCTGCTCGCCATGCCCAAAGCTCTTCAAATTCTCATCTGGATTGCCATCTCCGCGCTCGGCGCAGGATCGGTCGCTTTCTCCGCTCTTCACACAGGCGAGACGATCAATGCCCTCTGGCTCGTTGTTGCAGGTCTGTGCTCATTCGCTGTCGCCTATCGCTTCTACAGCAAGTGGCTGATCACCAAGGTGCTGGTGCTCGACAAACACCGCGCGCCACCCTCGGTCACTAATGGCGACGGCAAGGACTATGTGAAGACGAATCGCTGGGTGGTCTTTGGCCACCACTTCGCCGCTATCGCAGGCCCGGGGCCGCTGGTGGGGCCGGTGCTGGCAGCGCAGTTTGGCTATCTGCCTGGGATGCTGTGGATTCTGATCGGCGCGACCCTCGGTGGCGGTGTGCATGATGCGATTGTGATGTTTGCCTCCATCCGTCGCGGTGGGAAATCGGTGGGCCAGATGCTGAAGGAGGAAGTCGATCCGCTGGTCGGCTTCGTGGCGATGATCTCCGTGCTCGCGATCATGACCATCTTGCTTGCGGTGCTGGGATTGGTGGTCGTGAAGGCCCTGGCCGAGAGCCCGTGGGGCTTGTTCACCATCGTGATGACCATCCCGCTGGCCTTCATCATGGGCTTCGGGCACACGATCTTTGGCGTTAGCGTGCGCGACATCACCATCTTCGGCATCATTGGCCTGCTGGTCAGTGTGTGGGCGGGCAGTCATCTGAAAGACTGGGGCATCGAGCACTACTTCGACTACAAGGGCGAGACCATTGCGTGGTCGATCATGATCTACGGCTTCGCTGCCTCTGTCTTGCCGGTGTGGATGCTACTGGCTCCACGCGACTACTTGAGCACCTTCATGAAAATCGGCACCGTCGCGGTGCTCGCGGTGGTGATCATCTTCGTCGCGCCGGATCTGCAAATGCCGAAGCTGACGAAGTTCGTCGATGGCACCGGCTTGGTCTTCCTGGGCTCCGTCTTTCCCTTCGTCTTCATCACCATCGCCTGCGGGGCCATCTCTGGCTTCCACGCGCTGATCTCGTCAGGCACCACGCCGAAGCTGCTCGACAATGAAACGGCCATCCGCAGCGTGGCCTACGGTGCGATGGTGACTGAGATGCTCGTCGCTCTGATGGCACTGGTCGCTGCCTGCGCACTGCAACCCGGTGAATACTTCGCTATCAATGCGGGCATCAACAAATCGATGGCTCCGGCTGAGGTCGTGGGCGTGATCACCACAGCGGGCTTCCCGGTCACGGTGGAAGGTATGGACAAGCTGGCGGCTGACATCGGTGAGAAGACCATGTTTGGTCGTGTCGGCGGTGCGCCTACCTTTGCAGTGGGCATGGCACACATGTTTGCTCGCGCCTTTGGGACGGCGTGGATGTCGTTCTGGTATCACTTCGCCATCATGTTCGAGGCGTTGTTCATTCTCACCACCATCGACGCAGGCACGCGAGTGGGGCGCTTCATTCTGCAAGACTTCCTCGGTGGTATCTGGAAGCCGCTGGGCAACACGCGCAACATCTTCGCCAACATCTTCTCCAGTGCCCTGCTCGTCGCGGCTTGGGGCTACTTCTTGTATCAAGGCGTGGTCGATCCGTTGGGTGGCATCAATACCCTGTGGCCGTTGTTTGGCATTGCCAATCAGTTGCTCGCGGTGATCGCCTTCTGCCTGGGCACGACCATTCTGATCAAGATGGGCAAGGCCCGCTACTTGGCAGTGACGGTCATCCCGCTCATCTTCCTCATGTGCGCCACGTTCAGCGCAGGTTACGTTAAGCTCTTCGACGCTGATCCTCGCATGGGTTTCATCTCGGGCTCCAAGTTCTACGCGGATAAGATCGCTGCTGGTGGCACGCCGCAGGAGTTGAAGGTCTGGGCTGCGCAGCAGTTTAATTTTACCGTGGATACCGTCGTGACGGCGTTCTTCCTCCTCGCCGTGGCGATTATCTTCCTCGGTTGCTTGCGTGAGTGGATCAAGCTGCTGAGCGGCTCGAAGAAGATCGTGCTCAGAGAGGACCCTTATGTCGCTCTGCCGGAAGGTGCAGCGTGAGACGCGTACCCAGGCAGCGATAGAGGGCCGTTTAATCATCTCTCGTCGCGGAGACGATGGGCACCTCATGCCCTGTCTCCCAACGAGAGACCGCCTTGTTGGGCTGTCCCGCGCGAGTTCATTGCTCATCATGGCCCGCACCCTGAGCTCTGGTGACGCTGAAGCTTGGTAGGATATGGGGTTTTCTGAACGTTGGTCCTTCCATGAAGCTTCGTCTTGCTCTCACTCTGTCATGGTCGCTCCCGCTTGCAGCAGCATCCGTGGACTTCGTGCGTGATGTGCGGCCCATCTTCGAGAAGCACTGCTACTCATTCCATGGACCGGAGAAGCAGAAGTCGGGGCTGCGTTTGGACGTGACGTCCGAAGCGTTGCGCGGTGATGACACTCATGCGCCGGGCATCGTGGCGGGTAAGGCGAAGGAGAGTCCTTTGATCCAGTTCGTGATCAGCAAGGATGAAGGTGAGCAGATGCCACCCAAAGGCGAGCGTCTGTCTGCAACTGAGATAGCGTTGCTAAAGCGGTGGGTGGACGAGGGAGCCGTGTGGCCGGACGGCATAGATGCCGCCAAGGTTGTCGACAAGCGCGATCACTGGGCCTTCAAACCGCTGGCCAGCAAGGGTGGCCCCCTTGACTCCTTCATTGAAGACAAGCTGGCGGTACAGGGCCTCACGCTCGCGCCCGAGGCGGACCGCCGCACCTTGATCCGTCGCTTGTATCTCGTGCTGCACGGCCTGCCACCGACGCCTTAGGAGGTCGATGCCTTTGCTGCGTCCAATGATCCGCGTGCTTATGAGCAGATGGTGGACCGATTGCTGGCCTCGCCGCGTTATGGCGAGCGCTGGGCGCGGCATTGGCTGGATGTCATCGCCTTCAGTGAAACGCATGGCTTCGAGGTGAACACGCCACGGCCTAATGCTTGGCCGTATCGCGACTACGTCATCAGTGCCCTCAACAAGGACACGCCATATCCGCAGTTCATCCTTGAGCAACTGGCGGGTGACTCCCTGGGTGTGGATGCCGCCACGGGCTTCATGGTTGCCAATGCTGCACTGCTGCCAGGACAGATCGGCAAGGATGAGGAGTCCAAGGCCAAGGCGCGACAGGATGAACTCAACGATATGGTGAGCATCACCGGCGGTGCGTTTCTGGGCCTGACCCTGCACTGCGCTCGCTGTCATGATCACAAGTTTGATCCCGTGACATAGGTTGATTGCTACGGCTTGCAGGCGGTCTTCGCTGGGGTGCGCCATGGCGAGCGCCCCATCACTCATCCGGGGATGAATGCCCAGCAGGATCAGCAGTCGACAGTGCTGCGAAAACTGGCCCTGGCCACGCATCGGTTCATTGGCTTCGAGCCGTTGGCGATGACGAAAGCAACGCGCGTGCCCGTGCATACGCACCGGAATATTGACCGCTTCGCTCCAGTACAGACGCGGAAGGTGCGGTTCACCGTGAGTGCGACTTCGGACCACAATCGGTATGAGCCTTGTTTAGATGAACTTGAGATCTACACCACGGATGGCCGGAATGTCGCGCTCGCATCGACGGGTGCCAAGGCGTCAGCGTCCTCCAGTCAAGACAGCTCAAGACATCGCCTTGAACACGTGAACGATGGGCAGTATGGCAATGATCGGAGCTGGATCAGGAAGACCCGAGGCAGTGGTTGGGTACAGATTGATCTGCGCAAGGTCGCGACCCTGGAAGCCGTGGTCTGGGGGCGTGATCGGCTGGATAAACTTCGGGATCGACTGGCCACCAGGTATCGCATTGAGATCGAACGCGGTGGTCAGTGGGTGTCTGTGAGTGACTCGGAGGATCGCAGGCCCTACCCAGGTCCTGGGGCTCGCCTGGAGATGCCGGAGCCCAGCGAAGCAAAACGAGTCGCGGCTTGGCACGAGGTGCGTGGCGAGATCAATGCGCTGGAGGCCAAGCTACAGTCCTTCACCGCAACGCCCATGGTGTGTGCAGGGCGCTTCGAGCCTGCTAGCCAAGCCTTTCGTTTGAACCGAGGCGATGTCACGCAGCCGCGGGAGGAAGTCGCGCCCAGTGCCGTCAGCGCGCTTGGCTTGCCTTTGAAGCTGCCGCGCGATCTTCCTGAGCAATCGCGGCGCATTGCCTTGGCCCAGTGGCTGGCCGCCCCGACCAACCCATTGCCAAGTCGCGTGCTAGTGAACCGTCTCTAGCAGCATCAGTTCGGCGAGGGCATCGTTAGCACTCCGAACGACTTCGGCCGCAACGGTGCGCAGCCGACCCACCCTGAATTGCTCGACTGGCTCGCGGGTGAGTTCATGCGCGGCGGCTGGAGCATCAAGCACATGCAGAAGCTCATCGTCATGAGCAAGACATGGCGGCAGAACAGTGCGCCCCGTGCCGACGCCCTGGCCAAGGACGCACAGCCAAAGCTGCTCTGGCACTACCCGCCGCATCGTCTAGAAGCTGAGATCGTGCGTGATCAAATGCTCGCCATGTCGGGTAAGCTGGATCTGAGCATGGGTGGTCCAGGGTTCAGCGTGTTCGCGCCGAATACCAATTACGTGCGTGTCGATGATCCGAAGCCGGACTTCGGCCCCGCTGAGTGGCGGCGCATGGTTTACATGACCAAGGTGCGCATGGCCCAAGACTCCACGTTTGGTGCCTTCGACTGCCCCGATGCTGGGCAGTCGCAACCCAAACGCTCGCGCTCCACCACGCCATTGCAGGCGCTGAACCTCTGCAACAGCACCTTTGTGAATCAGCAGGCGCAGCTGCTAGCTGAGCGTCTGCAAAAGGAAGCTGGCGCTGATGCCGCCCGTCAAGTGCAGCGCGCCTTCCAACTCGCCTTCAACCGAGCACCGTCGACGATCGAGTCCCAGACCTGCCAGCAGCTTGTCCATGATCATGGCCTCGCCGCGCTGGGACGTGTGATCTTCAACACGAATGAACTGCTGTTTGTGCCATGAACTCAACACCCCTTTCATCAGCCGGACGTGCTCTGCTGAGCCGCCACAGTTTCCTTCAAAACGCGACCACGGGTCTGGGTGGTATTGCTCTAGCAGGTTTGCTGCAGCGACAGGAGTTGTTGGCATCTACGCCCATTCGGCCTTGGATTCGCCCAGAGAATCCGCTCGCAGCGCGGGCACCGCATTTCGCGCCGAAGGCGAAGCGGGTGCAGATCATGTTTTGCTCGGGGGCGTGTAGTCAGTTGGAATCTTGGAACTGGAAGCCGGAGTTGGCGCGCATGGATGGCAAGCCTTTGCCTGGGGCGAAGGATAGCTTCCTCACGTTCCAGGGCGAGAACGGCAACCTAGTCAGGCCGCTGTATGAGTTTAAGCCGCGCGGGCAGTCGGGCAAGATGATCTCGGAGATGCTCCCGCATCTGGCGGGGCTGGCGGATGACCTGTGCTTCATCCACTCGATGACCGCGAAGTCGAACACGCATGGCCCGGCGGAGAACCAGATGAGCACGGGCTTCACGCTGGATGGCTTCCCGAGCATTGGCTCATGGTCGAGCTATGCGCTGGGATCAGAAGCGGATGACTTGCCGGCGTTCGTTGCGATTCCTGATCCGCGCGGCGTGCCGCAAGCGGGGGTGAATCATTGGTCGAATGGCTTCCTGCCTGCGGTGTTCCAAGGCACCGCCTTCAATGCGCGGAAGCCGATTTACAACCTGGCGGCACCAGCGGGTATTTCGCATGCGAGCGATGTGGCGGCGCGTGATGTGCTGAAGCGGCTCAACGAGGCGCACCTTGAGAAGTTCCCTGGCGACTTCGAGCTGTCGGCCCGCATCGCGAGTTACGAGCTGGCGGCGAAAATGCAGCTCAGCGTGCTGGAGGTGAGTGATTTGTCGAGTGAGTCCGCTGCGACCTTGAAGGCTTACGGAGCAGACGATCCAGATCCTGTGAAGAGCGGCTTTGCCAAGAACTGCATCCTTGCGCGTCGTCTGCTGGAGCGGAACGTGCGCTGCGTTCAGCTTTTCAATGGCGCGTTTGCGATGGGCGAGGGGATCGGCAACTGGGATGGGCATCGAAAGCTCAAAGAGCAGTATGACATTCATGCGCCGATCTTTGACCAGCCGGCGGCGGCGTTGAGCCGTGACTTGAGGCAGCGGGGGCTGCTGGACGACACGCTTGTGGTTTGGATGACGGAGTTTGGCCGCATGCCGACTTTCCAAAAAGGCGCGTGCGGGCGCGATCACAATCCCAATGGGTTCACCACCTGGATGACGGGTGCAGGCGTGAAGAAGGGCTTTAGCTATGGCGCGACCGATGAGCTGGGGCACAAAGCTGTGTCTATGATCTACACGCCACGATCCTGGACTTGATGGGCCTGGATCATGAGCGGCTGAGCTACTACCAAAATGGCATCGAGCGTCGCCTGACGGATGTGCATGGCCACGTGGTGAAGGCGGGTCTTGCCTGAAGCGGGTGTTTTGTGACAGAACTGTGATGGTCACTGCATTGTTGCAAAGCTTGGAAGACAGCACCACTGCCCTATGCCTTCGACCGGCATAACCAACACACCCAATATGAAGACAAAACTCGCACTTACCACTTTGGCCGTCCTTGGCCTCAGCGGCTTGGCTTCGGCTGAAACCAAGATCACGGTGAAAGGCTCCGACACCATGGTCATTCTCGCTCAAAAGTGGGCCGAGACCTACATGGGATTGCACAAAGACACCACCATTCAGGTCACCGGCGGCGGCACGGGCACGGGTTTCGCGGCACTGCAAAACAACACCACCGATCTCTGCAACGCCTCGCGTCCGATCAAGAAGGACGAGGTGCTGAACTGTGTGAAGGCCTTCAAGGCTAAGCCGACGGAATACAAAGTCGCCCTCGATGGCCTCGCTGTTTACGTGAGCTCCGAGAACCCGGTGAAGGAACTGACCATGGCACAAGTGGCCGACATCTTCCTTGGCAAGACCACGAACTGGAAAGATGTGGGCGGGAAGGACGCACCGATCACCCTCTACAGCCGCGAGAACAGCAGTGGCACCTACGAGTTCTTCAAGGAGCATGTGTTGAGCAAGAAAGACCTCTCAGCCAACGCGCAGACCATGCCCGGCACCGCCGCTGTGCTACAGGCTGTGGCCAAGGACTTGAACGGTATTGGATACGGTGGCGCTGCTTACGGTGCTGGTGCGAAGCATCTGTTCATCAAGAAGGATGAAGCTTCCGTCGGCGTGGAGCCCATAGAATCGACGGTGCAGAGTGGTGAATACCCCATCTCTCGCGGCCTGTTCATTTACGTGAACCCAGCCGTGGATAAGGGGGGCATGAACGCCTACCTGAAGTGGATCATCAGCGCCGAAGGCCAGGCCGTCGTCAAGGACGTAGGCTACTTCGCGCTGCCGAAATAGTCCTTGGAAAAAGTGAATTCGCGAGCTGGCGGGTGCTTCGGTGCTTGCCAGCTTTTGGCATCTAGGGGGCTGGAAGTGCAGCGTTCGAACATCCTATGAAACCGCGTTGCTCCCGCTCCAAAGAATGAGGACTGGACTACCGATACGCTTCAATACTCGCCCCAATGTCCGCCGTTGACCGATGGCTGGAGTGGAGAATGGTCAGGTGGCTGGGGGCACGGCCTTGGCCTTGTGTAGCAGCCATGTCACATAGGGTGCTGAAAAACGGCAAGCCGTGACGATTTCGTCACGCGACCCCGCTGGCAGGCAAACCTGGACTTGCCACTCTCCGCACTGTCTGGAGCGGTGGCAGCACCGGAAATCAATCATTCTGCATGAGCGCACCTCTCAATAACAAACGCACCCAAGGCTGGATGGGCCTTAAGCGCGGCCACCGCGCCCGTCCGCTGGAGTGGGTGGCTGAGAAACTGATCTTTCTGGTGTCTCTGTCGGCCATCATCACCACGCTGCTGATCTTCGTTTTCATCACGCGAGAGAGCTTGCCGATCTTGTTTGGTCAGATGGACAGCTCGCACCAGACTTTGGTTATTCCCGTGGCGGACATGAGCAAGTATTCTGATAAGGAACTGAGCAAGTATCTGGACATGCCGGAGACCGACTTCAAGGCAATGGACGCCGAAACGCGCCAGCTCATGATGGAGGTCAAAGCCGAGGCGACTGAGGAACGCCCCAGCGACAAAGACGCGGGCATTAACACCGCGAGCTGGCGCTACCTGCTGATGCCGCACCAGTGGACGGGCTATGACAAGTCAAGCTACATTTGGCAACCGGTTTCAGAGATTCACAAATACAACATTGTTCCGCTGCTCGTGGGCAGCTTAAAGACGACACTTGTCGCCATGCTGTTCGCAGTGCCATTGGCTTTGGGCGCGGCAATTTATGTGTCGCAACTCGCATCCAACGCGGCACGCGAATGGATCAAGCCCATCATTGAGATGCTGAGCGGGATTCCTTCCGTGGTGATGGGCTTCTTTGCTCTTTTGGTAATGGCGACGGTGCTGCAAGATGTCTTCGGGTATGCTTCGCGATTGAATGCCCTGGTTGCGGGTATCGCGCTGGGTTTTGCGATTATCCCGGTGGTATTCACGATTGCAGAGGATGCGCTGACGAGCGTGCCGCGTGCGTTCTCCCAGGCTGCTCTGGCCTTGGGGGCAAGCCGGTGGAAGGCGACGTGGCAGATCGTTTTGCCTGCAGCGTTGCCGGGTGTGCTTGCAGCCGTAATCCTGGGCTTTGGCCGCGCGATCGGGGAAACGATGATTGTGCTGATGGCGAGTGGCAACGCGAGTATCATGAGCTTTAGCCCGACAGATTCTACTCGTACGATTACGGCAACGATCGCCGCAGAGTTGGCGGAGACGGTCTTTGGTAGCCATCACTACCGGTTGCTTTTCATGATTGGCTTACTGCTTTTCATTGTGAGCTTCTTCTCTAACCTAGCAGGTGAGCTCATCGTGCATCGCCTGAAGAAGAAATTGGAGGGACGGGCATGAATTTTGCGACCAAAAAGCACGACTACGAGTCGTCTATTTTCTCCGGCCTCACGGCTGCCGCAGCGTGGCTGATTGTGGCCATCCTGGCGGTTATCTTGGCCAATATCACTTGGTATGGACTACCAGGGCTTTCTTGGAACTTTATCGCGGGATCGACGGAGAAAGACATGTTTAACCCTGATCATGCGAGTGTGATGCCGATGATCTTTGGCACTGCAGCTTTGGTGATTCTCATGACAGTGATGGTGGTTCCTGTGGGCGTCATCACGGCGATCTATTTGACGGAATATGCGCACTCCAGCTCGCCAATGACGCGTTTCATTCGTGGTGCCGTGAACAATCTGGCAGGCGTGCCCGCTATCGTCTTTGGTCTTTTCGGTTTGGGATTCTTTATTAGCTTCGTAGGCGGCGGCATAGACGAGCTTTTCTATGGGGCAACGGCAGAGCCTGTTTGGGGTAAGCCCGCCATTATTTGGGCTGCGCTAACACTAGCAACCCTCACGCTGCCGGTGGTGATCGTGGCGACGGAGGAATCTCTGAAAGCCATTCCACCGGGACTACGCGAGGCGAGTCTAGCCTTGGGCGCGACGAAGCTGGAGACCGTGGTCAAGATTGTGCTGCCTCAGGCATTGCCGGGCATTCTCACGGGCAGTATCCTCGCGGTTAGCCGCGGGGCAGGGGAGGTAGCACCGATCCTTTTCACTGGCGCGGCCTACTATATGGCGCACCTGCCTTCGAAGCTGACTGACCAGTTCATGGAGCTAGGCTACCACGTGTTTATCTTGAGCACCCAGTCGCCGAACATTGAGCAGACACGCCCGATCCTCTACGCGACCGTGTTGGTGCTTCTGCTACTCACTTTTGCTCTCAACGTGGTCGCTATTGCCATTCGTATGCGCATCCGCAAGAAGCTACGCTCCCTTCATTGATCTGATATGTCCGCCATCACCAATCCTTTGATCGAGACCCGAGACCTCCGTCTTTTCTACGGCAGCACGCTGGCGCTGAAGGGTATCAATGTGGACATCCCGGAGCGCCAAGTTACGGCCTTCATCGGCCCTTCCGGCTGTGGCAAGAGCACACTGTTGCGCTGCTATAACCGAATGAACGACTTGATTGATAACGTGCGCATCGAAGGCTCCATCAAGATCGCTGGGCAGGACATCAATAGCAAGGATGTGGATGTGATCGAGCTGCGCAAGCAGGTAGGGATGGTGTTCCAGAAGAGCAATCCGTTCCCCAAAACAATCTATGAAAACGTTGCCTATGCACCGCGCTTGCATGGCACCAAAAACAAGGCGGATCTGGACGCGATTGTCGAGGAAAGCCTGCGCGGAGCCGCCCTGTGGGATGAGGTGAAGGATCGCCTGGGAAGCAGTTCATTGGGCTTGTCAGGCGGGCAGCAGCAGCGCCTCTGCATCGCACGAGCGATTGCGATCAAGCCGCAAATCTTGCTGATGGATGAACCTGCCAGCGCACTCGACCCGATCGCTACGGCGCGTATTGAGGAACTGGTTCGTGAGTTGAAGAAGGAATACACGATCGTCATCGTGACACACAACATGCAGCAAGCGACGCGCATCAGCGATTACACGGCGTTCTTTTACATCGGTGAGATGGTGGAGTTCAATACCACCAAAAGGATATTCACTAATCCGGCCAAGCAACAAACGGAAGACTACGTGACAGGTCGATTCGGCTGATGAACACCGAGTTGCGCGTCCCCGGCATCAATGCCTAGACTTTGCATCGACATTGAATGTGACAAGCCTGTAACCTAATCCAAGCTAAACTCCTCACCCGGCGATACCTAAATGATCACGCATCACGACCAGGAACTCTCTAAACTCAAGGACAAGCTGCTCACCATGGCCAGCTTAACTGAGGCGGCCATTACGCAGAGCATTAAGGCGTTGGTTGATCGTGACAACGACATTGCTCGGCAGGTCAAGATCCAGGACGATCAGATCGATCAGCTCGAAGTCGAGATGGATGAGATGGCCATCGCCTTGCTTTCCAAGGCACCTCTTGCGCGTGATCTGCGGTTCATCATCGTGGCGATGAAGATTTCCCACGACTTGGAGCGCGTCGGTGACGAGGCGAGCGCAATCGCCAAGCGGGCGGTGAAGCTTAGCCATGAGCCCCAGCTTAAGCCGTATGTGGACATCCCGCGCATGGCAACCATCGCGCTGGAAATGCTCAGAGACGTGCTGGAGGCGTTCATTGACCGCCAGTCCACGGAGAAGGCCCGTTCAGTGCTTGCTCGCGATGCCGAGGTGAACGCGATGCACAAGCAACTGCAGCGTGAGCTGGTTAGCTACATGCTGGAGTCCCCACCGAACATCACCCGTTGCCTGCACTTGATGCAGGTGGCCAAGCGAATTGAGCGTATCGCTGATCACGCCACTAACATCGCCGAGGAAGTGGTGTATCTGCACGAGGGGCAGGACATCCGGCACCGGAATGTTGAGAAGGCTGCGCATTAGGATGCGTCGAGTGCTTTGCTGGGAACAATCTTCAGCACGTCACGTCCGATCCACTCATCACCCAGCATCAAACGCTCCGCCCCTTGCCCCATGCCCACGATCCTTATTGTTGAAGATGAACCGGATGCCGCCGAGTTGCTGGCCTTCAATCTGAAATCGGCTGGTCATGAGGTAACGATCGCTGACAATGGCGCGAAGGGATTGAAGTGTGCGCAGACGATTCGGCCTGACCTGATTGTTCTGGACCACATGTTGCCGGGCATGAGTGGGATCGAGGTCTGCCGAGCCCTGCGAGCTAACGCGGAGACGGCTGACGTGCCGATCATCATGCTGACCGCGCGTGCAGCTGAGTCTGATCGCGTAAAGGGATTCGAATGCGGCGCGGATGATTACGTGACGAAACCGTTCAGCATGAGAGAGTTGCTGCTACGAGTGCAGACACGTCTGCGCCGACGTAGCCCTTTGGTATCTGCAGCTCAGCAGATCAAGGTAGGCGAGTTGGTGCTCGATTTGATGAATCAGACCGCGCATATTGCTGGCGAAGAGATCAGGCTGACGAGCACCGAGATGAAGCTGATTAACATGTTGGTGCGCACGCCGGGCCAAACAGTCGCCCGACAGACACTGCTGAAGGATGTCTGGCAATACAACGAGACGAGCGACACCCGCACCGTGGACAGCCATGTGCGCAGGTTGCGGTCCAAGCTTGGGCCGCTGGCAGGCTATGTGGAGACCGTGCAAGGTGTGGGCTATCGTCTGGTCGTTCCAGAGGCGACTTGATTCAACGATCTCATGGACTGGCCGTTTGTTTTCCTTGCTCTGCTCATCGGCGCTACAGTCCTGGTGTGGCAGAGGCGTCGGTTGGTGCGACGTCTCAAGAGTGAGCACGAAAGGGCGATACAGCGGCTCCTACAGCAGCAGAAGCATCGCCTTTCCCAGGAGACGGCGCGGAGTGATGCGCTGATCAATAGTATGGTCGAAGGCCTGCTCTTGTTGGATGCGAACGGACGCGTGCTGCTAGCGAATGCGGCGATGCAGCGACTTTTCCATCTGACCGGTGACATGAGAGGCAGAACGGTGATGGAGGCCCTGCGGCTGCATCAGGTGCAGGAGTTAGTGCAGCGCACTTTGGTCAAAGGGAGAGTCTTGGAGGAAGAAATTTCGCTCTCTGTGTTGGGCAGCGCTGGCCAGCATTTCATGGTCAACAGTGCTTGTATTAGCAACGTTGAAGGTGTTGCCCAAGGCATCGTGCTCGTCTTTCATGACATCACGCGCCTGAAGCTGCTAGAGGAAACCCGGCAAGAATTTGTCGCGAACGTGAGCCATGAGCTGCGCACACCGCTGTCGATCATCAAAGGCTATGCCGAGACTCTGACCACGCTACCGGCAGACGAGGCGAGCACGCACAAGTTTGCGGGCATTATTGAGCGGCACGCCGATCGCTTGACGCTTTTGGTGGAGGATTTGCTGACCATCGCAGGTCTGGAGTCAGGCCAGATGGTCATCTCACACCAGTCGCTGGACGTCCGTCGCTTGGCGCAACGCGTCATGGATGAACTCGCCAGCAAAGCTGAAGCGCGGGGGGTCGCCTTGATTAATGCGGCGCCGGAAGGGCTGGAAGTTTCCGCCGATCTGGGGCGGCTGCAGCAGGTGCTGACCAATCTAGTGGATAATGCTCTGAAATATGGTCGCGAGGGCGGGCAAGTGCAGGTGGACACACGCCAAGGCGGAGGTGAAACGCAGATCAGTGTCAGTGACGATGGCCCAGGCATTGCGCCCGAGGTAAGGGAACGAGTGTTCGAGCGCTTCTTCCGCGTGGACAAAGCAAGGTCGCGTGATCAGGGTGGCACGGGACTGGGACTTTCAATCGTAAAACATATCATTCTGGCCCATGGCGGCCGCGTGTGGGTGGAAACTAGTGCCTTGGGTGGCGCACGTTTCTGCCTCACTCTGCCAGGGTGAAATCCTGTGTTGCCAACCGCTCCGCTTTGCCCCATTACTAAAGCGTACGGCCCTCTGTTAGCGGGGGCCGAGAGCCCACCATGATCACCATGCGATTCCTCAAAGCCTTCCTGGTCCCGATGCTCCTGCTTGCAGGCGTGTCCTGCTCCTCCACGTCCAAACCGAATCGGAGTGCGACCCGGATTTCGTCGGTTAAAACGACCGCTTACACACACACCGAAAGTGATCACATCAAGTTTGGCGCTAAGACGGCGATTGGAACGAGTTTGAAGTATGGCCGAGTGCGGAGCGCTGCGACAGACTGGTCGGTATATCCGTTGGGCACCATTTTCCAAATCGATGGCCAGCCCTACATCTATCAAGTCGATGACTATGGTTCTGCCTTGGTTGGCACCAACACCATCGACCTCTATGAGCCAACGAAAGCTCACATGAAGCAGTGGGGCGCCCGCAACGTGAACATCCGTGTGCTGAAATGGGGTTCCTTCACCCAAAGCCTAGCCGTCATGAAACCGCGAACTTTCGCTGGTGAATACATTCGCCGCATGGTGGACCGTATTCAGCGAGTCACAGGCTCGAAGCGGACATCGTGACCAAGTCTGAACGTGTGGCCTACATTCAGGCCCGACTTGCAGAGCTGTATCCTGATCCGCCCGTGCCGTTGGATCACACAGACGCCTACAGCCTTCTCGTAGCGGTGCTTCTGTCTGCTCAGTGCACTGATGTGCGGGTGAATTTGATCACTCCCCATCTTTTTAAGCTAGCGAGGAGCCCTGCCGCGATGGCTTTGGTGCCGCTGGAGCAGATCGAGCAGGTCGTGAAACCGTGTGGCTTGGGGCCACAGAAGGCTAGGGCGATCAAGGAACTGTCGCGGCTGCTGCACGTGAATCACGGTGGCCAAGTCCCTGCCTCGCTGGAAGAACTGGAGGCTTTGCCAGGTGTCGGCCACAAGACCGCCCAGGTCGTGATGGCGCAGGCCTTCGATGTTCCTTCCTTCCCTGTGGATACGCATATTCACCGCCTCGCCCAGCGCTGGCAGCTAACGACGGGAAGGTCCGTCATCCAGACGGAGCGTGATTTGAAGCGGCTATTCCCTGAGTCTGCGTGGAATCAACTGCACCTCCAGATCATCTTCTATGGCCGTGAGCATTGCTCTGCTCGTGGCTGCGATGGCACGGTGTGCGAGATTTGTCGCACCTGCTTCCCAGACCGCCAGAAAGCAAAGGTTACCCGCAGGGCGTGACCAAATCCGGGCAGAGACAAGGCCGATGGCTGCCACTACCAGCGGAAGCGCACGCCGAGATGGTAGTTTTTGCTTTGGTCGCCAATGTCCGCACCCAAGCCCACATCCATCTGGGTGAAGAGGCGGTAGTAGCTGCCGATGTCGAACACCCGCGAGTCGTAATTGTCGGCACTGGTGATCAGCACGCCGGCTTTCAATTCAAGCTTGTCGGTCGCCGCGATTCGCAGCTGCGGATGAATGTAGATGGCTCCATCGGTGAAGCTAAGGCTGTTCTTGTCGGCATTCAGACTGCTATAAATGCCGCCCAATTCTCCGACGATGTGAAAGCGCTGCGTGACTGCCAAGTAAGCGCCGCCGCCCACGGAAACGGTGCGGAAGTTGTAACTGTTGCCTGTTAGGGTGTCATCGGAGCCGCTGCCGATCCCCCAATTGAAGCCACCACGCAGGAAGAAAGGTTTAAAAAGCTCGGCCATGATGCTGAGGCCAACGCCGCTTGCGGGATCAACCTCTTCGTTGTCAAAGTCTGTGTAGTTGTAGTCAACCTCAAGCTGGCCGTAGGTTAGCATGCCTCCGCTGACGATGCCACCCATGGGTGCAAATCCTGGCTGACCCATATAATTGGACTGGGTAGGGTAGTTTGGCTGTGGCTGGTAGCTGGGCTGGCCCCCATAAGTCATGGGATCGACATAAGTGCCTGGTGCGCCCATACCCATGCCCATATTCGGGTCCGAGGGCATTAGCGTGCCCTGCGGTGTCCCCATCGGGGGTAGTCCCTGGCCTACCGCAGGAGGCACGCTCCCCTGGGGCGTATAGCCAAATTGAGCGTAAGCACCGGAACTCACCAGCAGCACTAGACCGCACAAAACTTTAGCCAAGGAGGAAGTGCTCATAACGAAATTTTGTTAATTATCAATATAGCTTAAATTTTCACATATAATGACATTTGCGGCAAATCCTTTTTTGCAAAAATTCGGGAGCCCGGGTACCTTTGTTTTTATGTGCCCCAACACTTGCGCATCTGTGCTGCGCATGGCCATGATGTGACTCACATGCAGCCCCTTGCCTACATTTTTGAACGCTTTCCGTCTTTCACTCAGACGTTCTGCGTGCGCGAGATCGAGCAACTTGAGCGCTTGGGGGGGTGCCCGGTCATTTTTAGCATTCGAGACACACGGGATGAAGGCATTCAGCATTTCC
>CAXNNN010000029.1:0-16232 GCA_964203095.1 Verrucomicrobiaceae bacterium
GTGGAGGAGATCAAGCGCGACATGGAGAGCAAGCGCCCGATGGATCGGCTTCTGTGCGCGGATGTCGGATTCGGCAAGACCGAGGTGGCGATCCGGGCCGCGTTCAAGGCGGTGATGGGTGGCCGACAGGTGGCCATTCTCGCGCCGACGACGGTGCTGGTGGCGCAGCATGTGCAGACGCTGCGCGAGCGCATGAGCGAATTCCCCGTGACGGTGGAGATGCTCTGCCGCCTCACTCCGCCGGACAAGGAGCGTGAGATCGTGCAAGGCCTGCGCGAGGGCACGGTGGACATTGTCATTGGCACGCATCGACTGCTGTCGAAGGACATCCAGTTTAAGAACCTCGGTCTCGCCGTGGTGGATGAAGAGCAGCGCTTCGGCGTGAAGCACAAGGAGCGCTTCAAGGAGATGTTCCGCCTGATCGATGTGCTGTCGCTTAGCGCGACGCCGATCCCACGCACCCTTTATCTGTCGCTGATGGGCATGAGGGACATGAGCACTATCGACACCGCGCCGCCGAATCGGCACGCGGTGCAGACGACGATTTGTCCGTATGATGAGAAGGTCATCAAAGACGCGATCAATGCGGAAGTGGAGCGCGGAGGGCAGGTTTACTTCCTCCACAATCGCGTGGGCGACATGGAGCAGGTCAAAGCCAAGCTGATGGGCCTGTGCCCGAAGGCGAAGATCGTCATTGGCCACGGACAAATGGATGAGGGCCTGCTGGAGGTGGTGATGCACCAGTTTGTCAGTGGTGAGGCGGATGTGCTGCTGTGCACCACGATCATCGAGAGCGGTGTCGACGTGCCGAATGCGAACACCATCATCATCGACCGCGCGGACCGGTTTGGTTTGGCGGACCTGTATCAACTGCGCGGCCGCGTGGGCCGTGGTGGCGAGCGTGCTCATGCTTACCTCTTTCTGCCGCGCGACTTCACCAGCGGCGGTGATGCGCGGAAGCGAGTGAACGCGATCAAGCAATACACGGCCCTGGGCTCCGGCTTCAAGATCGCGATGCGCGACCTCGAGATTCGCGGTGCGGGCAATCTGCTGGGCACGGAGCAGAGCGGACACATCGCGGCGGTCGGTTTCGATCTCTACTGCCAGATGATGAAGCAGGTGGTAAACAAGGCGCAGGGCAAGCGCACCCAGCGCCCGGTCGATGTCGCTCTGCGTGCCGACTTCCTCTGCCTGAGCGAGACATCCTACATTGGCGCGCTGTCTGGCTTGGAGCCTGCATTTATTCCCAACGACTACATGGAGGATGCGAAGCTCCGTATTCAGGCCTATCGCGAGGTGGCGGAGATCTCGATGCGCAAGGAGCTAGACGCCCTGGAGGCGAGCTGGCGTGATCAGTTCGGCAAGCTGCCGCCTGCAATGAAGAACGTGCTGACCTGTGCGGCCATCCGGCTAGCGGCAGCGAATCACGGCATCACCAGCATCGAGATCAAAGAGAGGAAGCTCATGCTTCAGCGCGGCACGGGCTACATCATGGTGCAGGGGAAATTCCCACGTCTGAAGGCAGAGGACGGCATCGGGCAATTGGCTGAGACGCTAGAATTGCTGCGCCGACTATAGCTCACTTGGTTTCCATGTTTGACAGGGCTGGACACGCCCCTACTCTTGCGCCCTGTATTGCTACTCCTGTGGAGTCCCTCACTATGTCTTCGATCCGCCTTCTCCTTCTCGCCGCGCTTGGTTTTGTAGCCAGCTCGGATTTGCTGGCCCAGTCCGTGAACGGCATCGCCGCCGTGGTAAATGGCAAGGTCATCACCCGGTCCGAAGTGGCCGACGCCGTGAATGCCCAGCGGCAGATGATCATGATGCGCAACCGCGACAACCCGCTGCAAGCCCAGCGTGAAATCGCTGAGCTTGATAAGACCGCGATGGACTCGCTGATCGACCGCGAGCTGATTCTGGCTGAGTTTGCCAAGGTCGGCGGCACGATCAAAGCGCAGTATGTGGATGACGACATCAACACCCTGGTGCGCGAGCAGTTCAAGGGCGACCGCGACACCTTCGTCATTGAATTGGCCAAGAGCGGCATGACGCTGAAGAAGTTCCGCGAGATGCGCGAGAAGATGATCATCGTGCAGGTCATGCGCGGTCGTCAGGGCGGCAATCAAGCGCCACCGACCCCACGCGAAGTGGAGGACTTCTACGCCAAGAACGCCGACAAGTTCCGCGACAAGGACATGATCAAGATTCGTACCATCACGGTGCCAAAGTTCAGCGGGGACGCCGCTGCGACGCCTGAGAAGCAGCGCCAACTGGCCGAAGAGATTCGCTCCAAGGTCATCGCGGGCAGTGACTTCGCCACCATGGCCAAGACCTACAGCCAGGACAGCCGCGCGGAGAATGGCGGTGAGTGGGATTGGATGGAGCGCAAGCTGATGAAGCCCACGATGGCCGATGCCGCCTTCGCCACCAAGGATGGCGGCGTGAGCAAGGTCATCGAAGACGAAGCGGCTTACCTGATCATCTTCACCGAAGCCAAGAAGCTGGGCAATCTGGCCCCTCTGGAGAAGGTGCGCAGCGACATCGAACGCGTGCTGAACGCTGAGAAGTCCAAGGGCGACGTGGACAAGTGGCTCGAAGGCCTGCGCAAGAAGGCCGTCATCCGCAAGATGTAGTTCCCGCTAGAAACTGAAACGCGCAGGCAGCAGTTGCTCCACCGTGAGCACGGCTGCCTGTTTGTTTTTTAGGAAGATGACTGGCACCTCCGGCGCAGCAAACTCTGCAATGACCTGCCGACATGCGCCGCAGGGCGGGAACTCCAGGCCGAGCGCGATCACGGCGAGTTGTTGAATGCGGAAGGCCGGACCTTCAGCCGCAACGCCTGCAAAGATCGCATTGCGCTCGGCGCAGATCGTCAGGCCGTAGCTGGCGTTCTCGACATTGCAGCCGGTGTAAAGCTTGCCACTGGCGGAGATGAGCGCGCAGCCCACATGGGCTTTCGAATAAGGCGCGTAGGCCTTGGCCGCGACATCGCTGGCTATTTGAAGCAATTCTTCGGAGGTCATGGCGGCGAGTGTCCGCCGCCATGCCCGGAAATCCAGCCTTACCTTAGTTCAGCGCGCGGAACTTTACATTCTTCCAGCGCACCGAATATGGGCCAGTGCCCTTCTTGATACCATGCACCTGGAAGCCGATGTGGCCTTCGGGGTCGTTGGCTTGCTTGAAGTCAGCGGTCTTCACACCATTGACGAAGCTCTGGTAATGATCGCCCTGCACGACGATGCGGTAGTGATTCCATTCGCCTTTTTTGAAGGCCGCCTTGGCTTCCTCGGTGCGCACCGCTTCCGTTTCCGTGAGCAGGCTCCACCACGTGCCACGACGCGCTTCGTCATAGAAGTTGCCGGCAGTGCCGTTGATCGCGATCTCGCACTGCGGGCCATACAAGCGGCCCACGGGCAGGGGCTTGCCGCCCTTGCTGCCTTCGGGGACGGAATCGCCTTCCTTGGCCAGATGGCTGCGGACCTGCACGCCCGAGTTCAGTGCGTCATCCACGTTCACCTCGAACTGCAATTCGAAGTCTTTGTAGGCCTGCTTGGTGGCCAGGAAGGTGTTGCTGCTGCCTTCGACCGTGGTGCCGGTCAGCACGCCGTTCTCCACTTTGTATGTGGCGACGCCGCTGACGACTTGAAAGGCTTCCAGGTTGCCGTCGGCGAACCAGTTCTGCCAGGCGACTTCTTTCTTGTCGTCCGCGTGCAAGCAAACTGTCGCCGCGAGAAGTGAGGTGATGATGAGGTGTTTCATGTGTGTGATGGCCACGAATGTGGCGCTGCTTAATCGTCGGCAGCGGGCCTGGAATTTCACACCACCATGCCTCACTCTCTCGCATCGGTGCCCTTGCTGGGGGGCGCGTAGATGGGCTGTGGAAGAGGGCCCATGCCCGCGTCGCCATGGAGGGACTGCTTAATGATGGCCGCAGCCAAGGCGCGAGCCAAGGTGCTTCGATAGCTGGCACTGCTTAGACGCTTGGCCTCGTTTGCGTTGGATAAGTAGCCGCATTCCACCAGGACGCAGGGAATGCTGGGATTGCGCGTCAGGCGCAAGCGCCGCCGAACGAGTCCGCGATTGCTCGATTCCCCAGGCACGACCGCTGCGAGTTGGCACTGCAATCGGCGTGCCAAGCTGTAACTGTCCACTCGCCACCAGTAGGTCTCTGGCCCGGCAGTTCGGCGCGGTCCCGAATTGAGATGAATGCTGAGCAGGATGCCGTCCCCATAGCGGTTGGCGCGCTGGACACGGTCGTCCAGAGGCACAAAGACGTCCGAGTTTCGTATGAAGACGACGCGGAATCGGCCGTGCAGTTCAGCGGCCAGACGCTGGGCAATGTCCAGGGCCAGCGTCTTTTCCATCTGCCCGGTGGATCGGCTGCGTGCACCGGAATCCTTGCCGCCGTGGCCGGCGTCAATCACCACGGTAGAGATTCCTTTGGGTCCAGGTCGGTCTCCCCAGGTGCTGCCTCCGCCGATGCTACAGGCAGTGAGCAGCGTGGCGAGCGCCAGAAGACAGCAGCGGAGGAAAGAGGGCATAGCTATCCATGCCAAGCAGGCTGCGTGCCGCGAGTGATTCTTCACTTCTTGATTGTTAATGCATCTTAAACAATTAGGTGTCAGCATTGCGGAAAAATCTGCAGCAAAGGTTGACCATCGGGTTTGCTTGAGTTAAAAAAATGGTATTAACCTGGTTTAAACCGAATAAATGGCCCGCCCTTCCAACGCCTTTGACTCGATCACGCTGACGATTGCCGTCACGCCGCAGATCAAGGCCTATTTGGATGACCTTGTGGAGGGAGGGATGCTGGGCAGTAGCGCTGCCGAAGTGGCCCGTGCGCTTATCGGTCGCGGTGTGGTCGAGCAGCATCGTGAAGGCTTGCCCAAGCGTGAGTTTCAGGTGGATGAGGCCAACAACCAGGTCCTCAAGCGCGATAAGCAGGGCCAGTGGGTGCCCATCAAAAACAAATGATTCCATTCACCCCGCCCGATTCTTATGACAGCCTTGATTGATCACCCCACTGCTGCCCAGGTCATGGCCGACCTTTCGCTGGATGACTGCGCGACGTGCAACAGCTGCATCGCCTGCACCATGCGTGAGGAGACGCACATGGAGGTCCTGGCCCTCGAATTGGTGCACTACATGCCCGAGCTGGCACAGATGCTGGCCGACAAGGGGCGCGAGCGGTTCCTGCACTTCTGAAAGCGCATGCAGTCCACGCTTGTCAAGCCAGTCCATGTGGGGATGATGGGCAGCTCATGATGGACTCAAGAATGATGCAAAACGTGGTGAAGGTGTGCAGCGCTAGCGCAGCGCTGCTGATGCTGTCGAGTTGCGGCACAATGAAGCGTGTGGTGGATGCGATCCCCGTGCCCTCCATGCCCAAGATCAGCCTGCCGAAGCTCTCCTCGGTGACCAAGATCATCCCAGGTATGGGTGGAGAATCCAAGGCGGATGACCCGGTGATGCCGTTCAATTCCAAGGGGTCGCTGGGCTACGGGCACACGCTGGAGTTGCTCGTCTATGATAGCGGTCGTGAGCCCGACAAGCTCTTTGAAGGCAAGGCAATGGTCGACGAGCGCGGAGTGCTGACGCTGGGTGAGCTGGGCTCCGCCAAGGTGGGCGGGCGTTCCCTGCCGGAAGCGCGGGCGGCGATTGGTTCGATCTTCCGTTCCGCCGGTCGCGTTGCTGCCCACGTGCACGTGCATGTCATTGCGGTCGAAGGCGTCGAACTCATTGCGGTCGAAGGCGACGTGAAATCCTCGCTGGTCACTCCGCTATGGGAGAACATGACGGTCGCGGATGCGATCACGATGGCCGGTGGCCGCAAGCCCGGTTCGGTTGCTCGCTCGGTTTACGTCACACATGAGGGCGCGCGGAAGTTCTACACGACAGAAGACCGCGCTAACCACGACGTGGAACTACGGGCAGGCGACATCGTCTCGCCGTCCCCTGATCTCTGATTTTCCTATCCATGCTGACTTCCTATGGCTCCTTCGATTCGGCGAATAAGCCTGAATCTCACCCGTTGCACGCCTTCCGAACGGTGGCCGTGCTACGCATCGGCGCAGGCCTCGTGTTGTTCTTGCAGTATGCGCTGGAAGGCGTGCTCCGCGCTTACAACTTCGTGTGGACGAAGGCACCCTGGGACTTGGTAGCTACTGTTGGACAGGCTGGTGTGCCGTGGCCCCAAATTTTGCTACCGGCGGCGGCGCTGATTGCGGTGACCGTGGCTGTGGCGTGGATGGTTGGCTTTCTAACGCGTCTGTTTGCGGCGCTGTTCTTGCCTGTCATCATCGCTTCCTTGTTGGTTATGGACAAGGTCGGTGGTTACGCGCATTTCACGGTCTGCTGGCTGTATGTCTTTATTTCCATCACGCTCATGTTTTATGGCTCAGGCATCATGTCCGTGGACGGCCTCTTTAAGCTGGGGAGCCGACCACGGAAGCAGAAACGCTGAGCTTCTCCCACGCTTTGAATTCTGAACCTGCTCGTGTGCTGTCGATTGATCCAGCGCTTCGCAACACGGGCTATGCCGTGCTGGAGATGCAAGGCCGCGAAACGAAGCTGATCACCTATGGCGTGATTCGCAACGCGCCGAAGCTGCTGCCCTCGGGCTGTCTGGTGGCAATCCGCCAGCAGCTAAGCGATGTGATCAAGCTGCACGCTCCCAATGTGTGCGCCATCGAAAGCACGATCTACGTGCAGAGTTTCAAGACGGCCATCGCGCTGGGCACAGCGCGTGGTGCGGCCCTGATTGCCGCCGCTGAATTCGGGCTGCCCATCTATGAGTATTCGCCCAAGGAGATCAAGCAAGCTGCGGTCGGCCGCGGTTCTGCTCAGAAGGAGCAAGTCGCCTTCATGATCCGCGCCATGCTGCGTCTGCGCGAGACGCCACCGCCTGATGCGGCGGATGCGATCGCCGCCGGTCTCGCACATTTTCAGGCGGCGGATGCGGGTCGCGTCACGCTCATTGAGCAGCGGCGCATCTGATACTTCGCATCGCAAAAGAAAGAGCGTGGAGTGATGACCTCCACGCTCCATTCATAGCTTTTCGTTTGCTGTTTGTCGCTCAGTTCAGCGATCACCAAGGATGCGGGACAATGCTCCAATGATGATCTCGCGATCGGACACAGGTTCGGCACGGCGGTGGTCGTATGAGGGCACCGGCTCGCGACGGTAAGAGTCCTCCCTCCGGTAGCTGCGCTCGTTCTGGTGAGCGAGGGCGCAGGCCACAGAGCCTTTCACCTGGCGGAAGACATTGCCGTAGCTGCACAGCAGGCCACGAGTGGAGGCAGGCAGGCTCAAGTCATTGGCCTGCGAGACGGTGATGCCATAGCCATGATTGAGATCGGCGATACTCCGATTCAGCACGCAGGCTTCAGCGCCATCATCCAGTTGGTCATGCAGACGGTTGCTCATGGTTTTCATGCACCGCAGGCTCGCGAGGAAGGCACGCTGCCTGCCGTTCATGTGGCACTCTCGCGCACTGCTTTCATAGGAGCAGAGCATGGCATCGGACAGACGGGTCAGTTCACAAGCCTGAGCGTTCACCGGTGAGAAGTGATCGGCTTTAGCTTCTGCGGTTAGCAGCACAGTGGCACAAGCAAAAACAAGGTACTTGATTTTCATGATGGTAACAAGGTTCGCTATCATCGACGCAGGGCCTGACGATCTATTCAAAAGACTTTGCCCCACTGAAAAGACGTGTGGCTTCACAGCCGTTCATACAAGTCTATGACGTTGCGCATCGCTTCCCAGCTCTTTCTCGCTGCTACGCTTTCACCAGCGGCCTCGCCTTACCCAGAGAAGACGCCTGCCACACCGGCCAACGCGACCTTGCAGCGGTATTGGGAACTGAAGTCGGCGCAGGTGCACGAGCAGCACTCCTTGGACGGCATCAAGACCGCCGACCAGTGGACTTCACAGAAAGACGAGGCCCGCCGCCAGTTGCGCGAGATGCTTGGCCTTGATCCGCTACCGGCGAAGACGGATCTCAAGCCAGTCATCACGGGCGAGGTCAAAGGCGACGGCTATCGCGTAGAGAAGCTACACTTCCAGTCCATGCCAGGGCTGTATGTCACGGCCAATTTCTACCTGCCTGAGAAGGTCGATAAGCCGCTGCCCACCATTCTCTATGTGTGCGGTCATGCCTTGGTGAAGAAGGATGGCGTGAGCTATGGCAACAAGACCGGCTACCATCATCACGGCGTTTGGTTTGCGCGGCATGGCTATGCCTGCCTGATCATCGACACCTTGCAGCTCGGCGAGATCGAAGGCGAGCACCACGGCACGCATCGTCTCAATAAATGGTGGTGGATTGCACGTGGCTACACCCCGGCGGGTGTGGAGGCCTGGAATGGTATCCGTGCGCTCGACTATCTGGAGACACGGCCCGAGGTGGACAAGACCCGCTTCGGCGTCACCGGTCGCAGTGGTGGCGGCGCGTATTCGTGGTGGGTCGCCGCCTTGGATGAGCGTATCAAAGCCGCCGCCCCGACCGCAGGCATCACCAGCATGAAGAACCACGTCACCGACGGCTGCATCGAAGGGCACTGCGACTGCATGTTCATGGTGAACACCTACCGCTGGGAGTTCGATCGCGTCATCGCCCTGGTAGCACCGCGTCCCTTGCTGATCTGCAACACGGACAAAGACAGCATCTTCCCCATCGACGGCGTTTATCAGCTCTACACCAGCGCCCGCCGCCTCTATGACCTGATGGGCAAGGACGAGAACATTGGCCTGCAAATCGCCGAAGGTCCGCACAAGGACGTGCAGCCGCTGAACACGGGGGCCTTCCATTGGTTTGAGCGTCACCTGAAAGGCGCAGACCTGATGGTCACCACGGATGAAGCCGCGAAAAAGGCCTTGGAGCCCGAGGTGCTGAAGGTCTTCAAGGAACTGCCCGCCGACCAGCACAACACCCGGATCGACCATGAGTTCGTGCCCCTGGCCAAGGCCCCCGTCGTGCCCTCGAGCTTGGGCGAATGGCAGCCGCAGCGCGCAGCCTGGATGCAGGCGCTGAAGGAGAAAGCGTTCGCCGCGTGGCCCAGCGATGCCCCCGCCATCCAGCCCGTGTCGGCAGGCAGTGTCGACAGCGACGGCGTGACCATGACCGCCTACGACTTCACCAGCCAGGAACCCTTCCATCTGCGGCTGTATGTGGTGCATCGCGCAGGGCTGAAGCCCGCCGACTTGGAACTGACCGCCCTGCACGTGCTGGATGCCCAAGGCTGGCAGGACTTCGCCGCTGAGTATCAGTCCCGGTTTAGCAAGCTGGTCCAGACAGCAGACCCGGTGAAGGCCAACGACGCAGCCTTCGCCAGCGAGAAAAAGATGTTCGACAGCTTCAAGTGGGCCATGGCCTATGTCGCCCCGCGTGGCGTCGGCCCCACGGCGTGGACCGGCAGCGAGAAGGCCCAGACCCATCGCCTGCGCCGCTTCTACCTGCTCGGGGAAACACAAGACAGCGGCCAGGTCTGGGACATCCGCCGCACCGTGCAGGCCCTGAAAGCCATTGACGGCATCGGCAAGACCAAGCTCTGGCTCGCCAGCGGTGGCCCCATGGGGGTCAATGCCCTGTATGCCTCGCTTTTTGAAGACGGCATCGCCCGCCTCGACCTCAGCGAGATCCCCGCCACCCACATGGACGGCCCCACCTACTTCAACGTGCTGCGCTACCTGGACATCCCCCAAGCCGCCGCCCTCGCCAGCGAGCGCACCAAAGTCATCGTCTATGCCCAAGACAAAAAGCCCTGGGACTACCTCACCCAGACCGCCGAAAAGCTCGGCTGGCCCAAGAACGTGCAACTGCGGGAGCCGATGAAGCCCGATTGATGGATCAAGCGCAGGCCACGGGGAACTCGTCGCCCCATGCCCGCAGTCCCCGCCCCGCGCGAATCCGAAAGGTAGGGCGCTGTGTCCCCACAGCGCCGGATACACGGAAGGGTCATCTCGGCCACCCAACCGCATCGCCACGCCCACGGCTCCGGCAAACGGCGCGCTAGGGACAGCGCGCCCTACCCGCCAGACCTTCGAACGGTTGTTAGCCCTGGATTCCGGGTCGGTCCATGGCTTCAAGAAAGGGTCGCCGCCGTCATCGTTAGGACTTCAAACACGCTCAAAGCACTCTAACCGCTCATGGGACAGCGGTTCTTGCTGGGGCGAAAGTGAAGAAGTTAAAGATGAAATGATGCAATTCAGAATTGAAGCAGAACATTAAACAAAAGTTTTATATAATAAAAGAAATGAACTATAAAGTAACAAAAAATCAACAGAGCGAATCACCAAAAAACCTAAGAGAAGAGCCATTGATTTATGCTCAAAAAAACAACAAACGTATCAATTAAAGCAAAGAACAGGCCTTAAACGCAAAGAAATGAAATAATCTATTGATGATCAGCCCCATTTCGTGGCAACATAATCGGCGATCTCTGCTGCCCTGCCGTTGGTAGGGTGGCTCTGGCCCGGGCGGTTGGCCGGGGCTTGCGGTGCTGAAACCCTTTGTCTTCCCTTTCTCTGCCATGGCTAAACCACGTCTGAACCTGCGATCGAAAAAGGATCACGACCTGAAGTCGTATGCTCAGTCCGTGATCCACACGATGCAGAATAGCTCCCACTTTGCCTCGTATGGCGCTCAGGTGCAGGCAGCGGCGGATCAGGTGCAGGCCTATGGCGTGGCGCTGACGGAGCAGGCGGTGGCAGAGACGCAACTGCGCGCGGCCACACAGCGCAAGCGGCAGGAGCGGCTCTCCCTGGAGCAGGCCCTGGCGGGCTTATCGTCCGTGGTGGCCCTGGTGTCGGAAGGGCGGGCCGCGGTGGTGGCCGCCTCCGGCATGGAACTGCGGCGGCCACGCTCGCCGGTGGGCAGACTGCGGGCACCGGGGAATCTGCGGGCTCGACCCGCGCTCTATGAAGGCGCGTGCGACCTCGCCTGGGAAGGCGTGCGTGGGGCCAGTGTGTATGAGGTGGAGTGTCAGCGGGAGTCCGTAGAGGCCCCCTGGGAGCGGGCGCTCATGATCACGGCCACGAAGGGCCGCGCGACGTCCCTGGTGCCAGGCGCACTCTACTACTTCCGCGTGCGAGCCATCGGCACCGCAGGAGAGGGGGCCTGGAGCGACCCCGCGCTCTGCCGGGCGGGCTAGGGGAAGTGGGGGGCAAGGTTCGAGAAGTGATACAAAAGATGAAGGATGAACCGCCGCCCCGTTTTCTAGTGCTCTAGTTTAACTTGTGCCGACTATCTCCATGGATTCCCTCGATTATTTTCTTCGCCCAGCTGATGCCGCAGGCAATCAAGTGCTGTTGCGCCGTCCTGGGTTCTGGAGTGTTTGTGACTGGCGTGAATACAGGGTTCTCGGACACTTCACATATGAGGATTGGTTTACATCGTGTGTCAGCACATGGTTGGCAGATGTGCCCAGGGACCGAATTTTCCAATCGCAAAAAGGATTCATTCGCTGCCACCGCTTAAGTGACCAACAAGAACTATGGATGCTCAAAATCAAAGGCTATGAACCAAGTAGCTTGACGCTTCATCCTCGCACTGGTGAGCTGCTGAGCAAAGATGCCTGGGTGAATTTGCGCAGTAGAAATAGTGGCGCAAAAATGAAGTCATGGGTTCCGACTGAAACCATGGAAGTTTTTCCGCACCCCTCGGATACCGTTACGCTGCTCTGTAGGTATATCAGTTTTTCTGAATCCGGGAATCAGCAACCTACTGAGGATCGCAATGTCTATGACTTCTACCAGGAGGACTCTCAGCAGCATGTCATTGCAGAAGTTGATTGGAAGGATCCACCCTACAGATCATTTTTTCATGAGAGCTACTGCTGTGTGGAGGAGATCGGTGGACTCATCCATTGTTTCGATGTGCATACTGGCCGAAGGATATGGCAGTTGCAGGTGGGCGAGGAGCACGCCTCGATTACCAAGTGAGCTTTTCATCAGGGCCTAGGATGCTGGGTCTTTGTCACCTAAATTACTTCCGAGTTGTGGCATGTGGATGCCACTGATGGCTCTATCCTTGAGCGGAGAAAACTGCCAAAGGAGTGTGGGCACATCACTGATTGCTTCTGTTTCGTCGATCACGGCACCAAGCTGCTCACAATCCAGGGCAAGCTGATTGATGTGGCGACGCTGGAGGTGATTGACGAAGGTATCTTCGCCCGCATGGGCCTGGAGTTCGAGACGCCGCTGGACGAGCAAGTGGTCTAGCTTTCGCAAAACGGGGAAGCAGGGTTAGGTCTCAAGAATTGCCAAAACCCTAAGTTGGCAAGTGAGCCCTATCGCGAAGGTCCTAAACATCAGAAGGAAGCAGCCACTCCTCAGCGTGGGCATGAGGGCTTTCGACTGGCAGGGAGATGCCGGAGGATAGACCTCTGGTCTGTCGATGGCCTGGGGCTTTCTAGCCTTCAGGTTGGTTTGCTTGAGGCTGGAAAGCCTCAAGCCGTTGACGGTTGGGGACCCCCATCCTCCGTGGCTTGGCGGGCTCTACATCCAGACCTGCCCAACCCCTTTCCGGCTAGCCCAGGACGAGCTTTTCCTCGGCCTTGGACAGCGGACGCCATTCGCCTGGGGGAAGCTGCAACGTGAGCCCGCCGATGGCGACACGGATCAGGCGAAGGGTGGGGAAGCCGACGGCGGCGGTCATGCGGCGCACTTGGCGGTTTTTTCCTTCGGTGAGGGACAGCTTGATCCAAGTGGTGGGTATGCTTTGGCGATGGCGGATGGGCGGCACGCGGTCGGCATGCGTGGGCTCGATGCGGCGTGCCTGTGCTGGGAGGGTGGTGAACTCCTTCAAGCGCACGCCTTGGCGCAGGTGTGCTAGGGCTTCCTCGGTGACGGTGCCCTCGACCTGCGCGTGGTAGGTGCGCCAGTGGCCGCGCTTCGGATTCAGCAATCGGTCGGTCCAGTGCGCTTCGTCGCTGAGCAGGAGCAGTCCTTCAGAATCGCGGTCCAGGCGGCCAATGGGATACACCTTCGCTGGTAGGCCGAGGTCGGCGAGGGTGCGGTGATGCTCGCACTCGCGGGTGAACTGCGACAGGACGTCGAAGGGCTTGTGCAGGGCGATGAGCATCAGGAAAAGTTGAGAGTCGAGAGCTGATCGTTGATAGCCGGGACAGAGCTCGTGCAGCCTTCTTCTGACTCTCAACTTCGAACCAGCAACTTCCCTCAATACGGCCCAGGGAAGTAGAGGGTCAGCGAGGTGACCACGGGCTTGGCCGCGAGCAGGTCTTTGTCAGTGCTGGGCACCTGCACCTCGCCCATGATCTTGCTGGGGTAGTTGCTTTCGGTGGGGCTGAAGCGGACGGAGAGGCCCTCGGCAAGCTTGCCGCCTTCGAAGTTCGCATAGCCGCCGTAGTCCCAGTCGAAGCCGCCGACGATGTAGGCCTTGCCGTTGATCTTCTCGACCTCTTCGATGGTCATGCCGAGCTTAAAGCCGCTGTCGAATTTCCACGCCTTGCCAACGATGGTGATGGCGCTGATGCGCTTGCCCACGTTCTCCTCATGCCAGACGATCTCTAGCTCCTTGGGCGTGCCTTTGAACAGGACGGCTCCGTCCAGCTCCGAGCCTTCTGGGCCGGGGATCTTGCCATTCACCACGTTGGTCTTGCCGAACAAGGCTTGCAGGGTGCTCAATGACGAAAGTGCGGTGATGGGCCCGACGCGTTTGCCAGGGACGACGGTCAGATCTTCCTCGGCTGCTGAGGCGACCGAGAAGCAAAGAATCAGCGTGAGGAGGCAGGTGGCGATGTGCATGGGGGTAGGCTGGAGGGCGAAGGTTGCTACTTTCAGCTTTCAGCTTTCAACGGTGGTCTCCACGGCTTCGCACTTGTCGCGCCAGCCGGGGAAGTTCCAGTCGTTGGGGAAGCCGCTGCATTGGGCGGGCTTGACAGCTTGGATGGCGCAGACGTTGCGCCCTTCGAGGAAGAGGCATTCGCCATTCGGCTTGTCGATGATGGAGAGGCCGGTGCGGTTGGCATTCACGCGGGTGTAGCGCTCGATGAACTCGGGCACGGGCACCTTCACATACGCGGCGATCTGCTCCACCTCGGCGTCGGTCACGCGCACATCACCGGGCCAGCGACAGCAGTTGCCACAGCGTTGGCAGGCGAAGTAGGTCTTGGGCATGATGCAAGCAGAAGGTTGTGGTTGTCCGCTGCGGCGCGGCGGTTTCATTGTGGCACCATGATCCGCAAAAACAATCCAGCTCTCCACGACCACGCATGAAGGATGCGGGCAGCATTGTGTCGGTGGATGCCGGTGTGTCGCTGGATGAGCAAGCGCACGGTCTGGACTGGGTGCACTGGCTGCTGCGCGGGGTGCGTCAGCAGTGCGAGGGCGTGGTGCTGGAGCGTCCCGCGACCAAGGCGCAGATGCACACGCGGTGGCGTGCCTTTGTGGGCGAGCGCTTCGAGAGGGGCTTGGGGGCCGTCTTGATCGAGGCCTGGCACACGACGGCGCGGCGCGATGGGCCGGGGCTGATTAAGCTGGAGACGACGTGGAGCAAGATGCTCACGCCCGATGAGGCGCATCGCTCGGGGCTTGCGGGGCAGTTGCTTTTGCAGCGCACCCACGGTGCTCGCTATCAGGGCGTGCTCGGGCACTTCCGTGAAGATGTGGAAAGCGGTAGGGCCGAGGGGCACATCGGGATTGTCTGGCCTGCGCTGGCGCACCTGTTCCAGCTGTCGCCTGTGATCATGCTGTCGGAGTATCTGCGGCTGGAGTGGGAGACGGCGGTGCGTGATCTGGAAGGTGTCGCGGCGCCCTTCGGCTCGTCGGCGATCGTGAAGGTGGCGGCGCGGGCACTGAACCCGGTCAACGTTTCGCCGCGCGTTTTGCGCCGCCATCAGCGGCTGGGCTAGTGGCTCGCCCGCCGCCACGTGTGTGCGATTGCTTCATGATCTCGCGCGCCTGGGAGGCCATGGCGACGACGGATGGGTGCCGCAGGGAGCGCTCCAGCGTAATCAAGTAGCAGGCGAACCCTACGCCCGTGGGGCGACCGACCATGTGCAGGCCGTAGAGGTCCATCGCGTCCTTCAGCACGGGCATGGCGATGGGGGTGAAGCCCAGTTCATCGGCCGCAGCGGTCTTCATCAGAGCGGCGTCATCAAACTCCGCTACGACCCGAGGGCGGATGTGGTGCGACTCAAACCAATGGTCCAACTGATGACGCCAAGCCGTGCGGCTGGCGGGCAGCAGAGCAGGGGCACCGTCGAGAGATTTCGGGAAGCCGCTGCGCAGCTTGGTGGCGAGTTTCTTCGTGGCGCAGAAGACGACTCCGGCCTCGCCAAGCAGATGGCTGTAAGCCTTGACCCGCATCGTCGAAGGGGCGGGCTCGTCTGCCAGCACCACGTCCAGGCGCAGGCTGGCTAGCTGGCCCAGCAGATCGGCCGTGCTGGCTTCACTGCACGTCACATGCAGGCGTGGGTTCGCATGGAGTGCGGGGCGGATCAGATTCCAGGCGACCAGCTTGGGCAGCGAGTCTGCAATGCCGATGTTCAAGTGCACCGGCATGTCGCTCTGCTTACCCTCCAGCGCCTGCAGCAGCTTGCCGCCCATTTGGAAGATCTCATTCGCATGGTTCAGCACCAGGTGGCCAGCATCGGTTAGCTTCAGCCCACGGCCTGAACGCTCGAAGAGTTTCTTTTGCAGGGAGTCCTCCAGCACCTTGATCTGGCCGCTCAGTGTTGGCTGCGACACGTGCAGCTTTTCCGATGCCGATCGCAGA
Organism: Verrucomicrobiaceae bacterium; assembly: GCA_964203095.1. Classification (GTDB taxonomy): domain Bacteria; phylum Verrucomicrobiota; class Verrucomicrobiia; order Verrucomicrobiales; family Verrucomicrobiaceae; genus JAEUHN01. The sequence goes on from CAXNNN010000029.1 coordinate 15,737, forward strand.
TTGCCTGCCCGTGCTACCTCCCAGAAGTAGCGGAGGTGGTGGTAGTTGAGGGCGTTCTGAGGGAGGGGCATGGGTTCGAGAAATCCGAAGAATAGATTCTGGTGATCGTAATAGCCGAAGAATCGGCTGCCAACCATTCTCATACGTATTGACTCCCGAATCGTCTCCCTCTCATGCCTACTTCTGCTTGGTTAATCTTCACCGCTGTCGTCCTCGTCCTGCTCGCCCTTGATCTAGGGGTGTTCCATCGCAAGTCGCACCAAGTATCCTTCCGCGAGGCGATGGGGTGGACCATCGTGTGGGTTATCCTGTCGACCGCGTTTGGTGGATGGATATGGAATGCGTATGGCTCGGCCAAGGCGGTGGAGTTCTTCACGGGTTATCTGATTGAGCTGTCGCTGAGTGCAGACAATGTGTTCGTCTTCGCCTTGGTATTCACTTACTTCGCCGTGCCGCAGTCCTACCAGCACAAGGTCTTGTTTTGGGGGATTCTGAG